>NZ_QAIM01000406.1:57283-67264 GCF_003061035.1 Acidovorax sp. HMWF018 | reverse complement strand
GGCTATGTGGCCATTGGTGCTGCGGTGCTGATGGCGAGCATGAGCGGGTCGGCCCTGGCCGACACCGCCGCGCTGGCCACCATCCTGTTGCCCATGATGCGCCAGCAGGGCTACCCCATGAACACGTCTGCCGGGCTGATTGCCTCGGGCGGCATCATCGCGCCGATCATTCCGCCGTCCATGCCCTTTGTGATCTACGGTGTGACGACCAACACCTCGATCTCGGCGCTGTTCGTGTCGGGCATCGTGCCGGGGCTGATGATGGGCGTGGGTCTCATCTTTGCCTGGCGCTGGGTGTTGCGCGGCATGGACCTGCCCCAGGGCGAGCCCTTGCCCGTCAAGGACCGCTTGCGGGCCACCGTGCGCGCCTTCTGGGCGATGCTGATGCCGCTCATCATCATCGGCGGTATGAAGACCGGCGTGTTCACGCCCACCGAGGCCGCCGTGGTGGCTGCGTTCTATGCGCTGGTGGTGGCCTTGTTCATCCACCGCGAGATGAAGCTTGCCGACATCTACGGCGTGCTGGTGCGGGCGGCCAAGACGACCTCCATCGTGATGTTTTTGTGTGCTGGTGCCCAGGTGGCCAGCTACATGATCACGCTGGCCGACCTGCCCAATGTGCTAACGAACTGGCTGGGCCCGCTGGTGGAGAACCCGCGCCTCTTGATGGCTGTGATGATGATCGTGCTGGTGCTCATCGGCACGGCGCTGGACCTCACGCCCACCATCCTGATCTTTGCGCCCGTGATGCTGCCCATCGCCGTCAAGGCGGGGATTGACCCGGTGTATTTCGGCCTGATGTTCGTGCTCAACGGCGCCATCGGCCTCATCACCCCGCCGGTGGGCACGGTGCTCAACGTGGTGGCAGGGGTGGGGCGCATCTCGATGCACAGCGTCATCAAGGGCGTGAATCCTTTTCTCATCACCTATGTGCTGATTCTGGCGCTGCTGGTGGTCTTCCCGCAGATCGTGACTGCGCCCGTCGTCTGGCTGCGCTAGCCGTTTGCCTGCTCCTCTTCCCCGTTATTCTTGCCAATGGAGACAACCATGAAAACTTTCCGTCGCACCCTGCTGGCCGCCCTGTCGGTCGCTGCCATCACCTGCTCGTTCCAGGCCGCAGCCCAAGACTTCAAGCCGCGCATCATCCGTTTTGGCTACGGCCTCAACGAGGACTCCAACCAGGGCCGGGCCGCCAAACTGTTTGCCCAGGAAGTGGAAAAGGCCTCGGGCGGCAAGATGAAGATTCGCGCCATCGGTGCTGCTGCGCTGGGCTCTGATGTGCAGATGCAGCAGGCCCTGATCGGCGGCGCGCAGGAGATGATGGTGGGCTCCACGGCCACGCTGGTGGGCATCACCAAGGAAATGGCGATCTGGGACACGCCGTTCCTGTTCAACAACGCCAAAGAAGCCGACGTGGTGCTCGATGGCCCCGTGGGCCAGAAGGTGATGGACAAGCTGCAGGAAAAGGGCCTGGTGGGCCTGGTGTACTGGGAGAACGGGTTCCGCAACCTCACGAACAGCAAGCGCCCGGTGAACAAGCTGGAAGACATGGACGGCATCAAGCTGCGCGTGATGCAGAACAACGTGTTCCTCGACAGCTTCAAGACCCTGGGCGCCAATGCGGTGCCGCTGCCGTTCTCGGAACTCTTCACTGCCCTCGAAACCAAGACGGTGGACGGCCAGGAGAACCCCTACAACACCATCCTGTCGAGCAAGTTCTATGAGGTGCAGAAGTACCTCACGGTGACGAACCACGTCTACAGCCCCTGGATCGTGCTGGTGAGCAAGAAGTACTGGGATGGCCTGTCGAAGGCCGAGCAGAAGGTGCTGCTCGACGCCGCCAAGAAGAGCCGCGACTTCGAGCGCCAGGACACGCGTGCCGAGGCCGACAAGGCGCTGGCCGACCTCAAGGGCAAGGGCATGCAGGTCAACGAACTGCCCGCCGCCGAAGCCAACCGCATGCGCGAAAAGCTCAGCGCCGTGAACGCCAGCATTGCCGCCAACGTGGGCGAGGGCTTGTGGAAGGAAGTGCAAGGGGCCGTGGCCCAGGCGCGCGCTGGCAAGTAAATCGGGGTGGACGCCATTGGCAGCCTTTGAGCTGTCGATGGCAGGCTTCGAACCTCTCCGTGTCGCGAAGCGCCATGAAAAAGGCCGAGGCCCCTGTTGGGGCCTCGGCCTTTTGGCATTTGCAATCTTTCATTTGCACCGAAGTGCAGGCCGGTCCAATTACAGGGAGCCGATTTCGCCGGAAGAGATCTGGCCAGTGCGCACAGCTTCAGCAGCCTGGGCACGCACAGCAGCACGGTCAGCGGTGGACTTGTAGGTCACCACACGCGAACCAGCGGGTTCAATGCTGCGTGTTTGAGCCACGGTAGCGGCTTCGGCTTGCACTTCAGCGCGGGTGCGGTTGGTTTCAAACTTGGTGGCGAACTGCGAAGCATCGGCTTCGTCAGCCTGGGCACCAAAAGAAGCGAAAGCGGCGACAGCGGCGATAGAGAGGAAACGGGCAGTCTTGTTCATGATGAAACTCCTGTGAAATTCGAAAAATGGGGACGAGGTGTCTGGAATACGCGGTGGGTGAAGCTGTGGATTCAAAAAATTGAATCAACCGCCTTCAGCAGGGCCCACGCGGCCAGTGCGCATGGCTTGTGCGGCAGCTTCGGCACGCACGGCAGCGCGGTCAGCCGTGGACTTGTAGGTCACCACGCGGGAGCCTGCGGGCTCTTGGCTGCGCATTTGCACAGCCGTAGCGGCTTCGGCGATCACTTCGGCGCGGGTGCGGCTGGTTTCGAATTGGGTGGCGAACTGCGAAGCGTCGGCTTCGTCGGCTTGGGCACCGAAAGAAGCGAAAGCAGCGACAGCGGCGATAGACAGGAAACGTGCGGTGTTGTTCATGATGGAAATCCTTGAAGTTAAAAAAGCGTCTCAAAAAACCGGGTGAAGATCAGAAACGACTCGCTTCGCACCGGGTTCGGTGAGTCGCCTTGCGGGTTCGGCTCATCGATGGGATGAACTGTACGCCGGTGCTGTTCAGAGAAAAACCACTGAGTCGCGAACTAACTGTTCCAGTATTGGAAACAATCTCCCGGGCCGTCTGCCGTGTCTGCCTGCCCTCGGAACCCTGGCGGTTTGCCATGGAATCCGCCGGGCGCTGGCAGGCAACAGATGCCGCAGAGGTGAACGTGGTCGGTGCGTTGAACATGGGCTCCATCGTGCCGGGGCAGGCCGGGGGCGTCGTCTCGCCGCGGTTTCGCTTCTTTTCAGTTTGTTTCGCGCAAGGCGGTATGCAACGGCGCAGAAACATCCATTGCATTCGCCGTGCAACAGATGATCAAAAAGCGCTGCACATGGGGCTTGCGTGGGTTGCGCGCACGGGCCTTATGGGCTGAAATCTCCCTGTGCCCGTTTCCGTTTTCACGAGGGAGGTTTCCATGACCGCAGTCGCCAAGATTCTTCAGTCCAAACCCGACGCCACCGTCCACACCATCAGCCCTGCTGCTTCCGTGCTTGACGCCCTCCAGCTCATGGCCGACAAGGGTATTGGCGCGCTCATCGTGACCGAGGGCGCGTCCATCGTCGGCATCTTCACCGAGCGGGACTACGCCCGAAAAATCGCCCTCATGGGGCGCACTTCAGCCGTCACCCAGGTCAAGGATGTGATGACCTCGGCCGTGATGTTTGTGCGCCCGGATCAGACCAGCGAGCAGTGCATGCAGCTCATGAGCAACAACCGCCTGCGCCACCTGCCCGTGGTGGATGGCGGCAAGCTGGTGGGCATGATTTCCATTGGCGACCTGGTCAAGGACATCATCTCCGAGCAGAAATTCATCATTGAGCAGTTGGAGAACTACATCACCGGGAGTCACTAGGAGCAACCCCCTGAGGCGCTGCGCGCCTTCCCCCTTCTCTCGAAGGTCTGCGCCATGCGGGAAGGGGGACGCACCCAGAGCGGCGGGGCAGCCCTTGCGCGGGTGCGCAGGTCTGGAGCTGCGCGCGTGCGGCGGCTCTGCCAAGCGGACACAGCGAAAAAAGGCTCTGACCGATCTGGTCAGAGCCCTTTTGTTTTGGGCGGCCGGGTGCGCTGCTGACCGGCCGCTCAAGCGGCTTTTTCGACGTGCCCCTGGCGCGTGTACAGAAAGTCGATCACCGCCTTGCGGTAGTGCACATACTGCGGGTCCTCGGCCAGCTCCACGCGCTTGCGGGGGCGGGGCAAGTCCACGGTCAGCACCTCGCCAATCGTGGCGGCCGGGCCGTTGGTCATCATCACGATCTTGTCGGACAGCAGCACGGCTTCGTCCACGTCGTGGGTCACCATCACCACGGTGCTTTGGGTGCGCGCCACGATCTCCAGCAACTCGTCCTGCAGCTTGGCGCGGGTCAGGGCGTCGAGCGCGCCGAAGGGCTCGTCCATCAGCAGCACCTGGGGCTCCATGCTCAGGGCCCGGGCGATGCCCACGCGCTGCTTCATGCCGCCCGAGATTTCACCGGGGCGTTTTTGCCCCGCGTGGGTCAGGCCCACCAGCGCCAGTGCGGCGTCGGTGCGGGCCTTGAGCTGGGCTTTGGTTTCCTTGGCGCCAAACACGCGCTCCACGGCCAGGTAGATGTTGTCAAAGCAGGTGAGCCAGGGCAGCAGCGAGTGGTTCTGGAACACCACCGCGCGCTCCGGCCCCGGGCCCTTGATCTCCTTGTTGGCGCACAGCAGCGCGCCGTTGGTGGGCGTCGTCAGGCCGGCAATCAGGTTGAGCAAGGTGGACTTGCCGCAGCCCGAGTGGCCGATGAGCGCCACGAACTCGCCCTTGGCAATCGTCAGGTGAATGTCGCGCAGCGCCGGGAACAGGCCCTTGGCCGTCTTGAAGGTCTGCTCGACGCCGTGGATCTCGATGAACTTGGTGCTCATGGAAGGGTGGGGAGATGGAGCTGTCGTGTTCATGCTTTCACCTCTTCAAACGTAAATGCGGTGGCCAGCTTGATGAGTGCAAACTCCAGCAGCAGCCCGACGATGCCGATCACGAAGATCGCGATGATGATGTTCTTGACGTTGAGGTTGTTCCACTCGTCCCACACCCAAAAGCCGATGCCCACGCCGCCGGTCAGCATCTCGGCCGCAACGATCACCAGCCACGCGGTGCCCACGGCCAGGCGCACACCGGTCAGCATGTAGGGCAGCACGGCGGGGAACAGGATCTTGGTGGCGATCTTCCATTCGCTCAGGTTGAGCACGCGCGCTACGTTCATGTAGTCCTGCGGTACGCGCTGCACACCCACGGCGGTGTTGATGATCATGGGCCAGATGGAGCAGATGAAGATGGTCCAGATGGCCGCCGGGTTGGCGCCCTTGAAGACCAGCAGACCGATCGGCAGCCACGCCAGCGGCGACACTGGGCGCAGCAGGCTGATGAGCGGATTGAACATGCGCGACAGGAAGTTGAAGCGTCCGATCACAAACCCCGCCGGAATGCCCACCAGCGCCGCCATGCCGAAGCCGATGGCCACGCGCTGCAGGCTCATCAGCACATTCCAGCCCACGCCTTGGTCGTTGGGGCCGTTGCGGTAGAAGGGGTTGCTGAACACTTCCAGCGCCTGTAGCCAGGTGTCCTTGGGGCTGGGGATGCTGCCGCCCGTGGTGGTGGAGACCACCGCCCACAGGCCGATGAGCAGGCCCAGGCCACACAGCGGCGGCAGCACGGCCAGCCAGAAGCTGCGCGAGAGGGCGGACCAGTCGCGGCCAGTGGCCACGCTGGAGGGCGTTGCAGGTGCCTTGGGGGCAGATATCGCAGCCTTTTGGCTTCTTGCGCTAGTGGATGATGCGCTTGCAGCTACAGTATTCATAGCATTCTGTGCGGCCACGGGGGCTGCATCCAACGGGGAGTGAAAGACGGCACTGACCATGGTTTTCTCCTGTGCAGGGCTTGCTTGCGGGGTGGCCGGGCGGGCGCTGGGGCAGGGTTGCCGTCAGGCCTTGATCTTGAAGCCGTCGGCGTACTTGGCGGGGTCCTTGCCATCCCACACCACGCCATCTATGAACTTGCTGGTGCGCAGCACATCCTTGGGCACGCTGATCTTCATGGCGCTGGCCACCGACTTGTAGAGGTCCACCTGATTGACCTCCTTGGCCACGGCCAGGTAGTCGGGGTGGCTCTTCAGCAAGCCCCAGCGCTTGTGCTGGGTCAGGAACCACATGCCGTCCGACAGGTAGGGGAAGTTCACCGCGCCGTCGTTGAAGAACTTCATGTGGTTGGGGTCGTCCCAGGTCTTGCCCAGACCGTTCTGGTAGCGGCCCAGGATGCGCTGGTTGATGGCATCCACGCCCGTGTTCACATACGCCTTGCCGGCCACGGTCTCGGCCATCTTCATCTTGTTGGACAGGCTGGCGTCGATCCACTGGCTGGCTTCGAGCACGGCCATCATCACGGCACGCGTAGTGTTGGGGTACTTCTTGACGAACTCGGCCGTGGTGCCCAGCACCTTTTCGGGGTGGTCCTTCCAGATGTCCTGCGTGGTGTTGGCCGTGATACCGATGCCATCCATGATGGCGCGGTGGTTCCAGGGCTCGCCCACACAAAAGCCGTCCATGTTGCCCACGCGCATGTTGGCCACCATCTGCGGTGGGGGCACGGTGATGAGCTTGGCACCCGACAGCGGGTTGATGCCCGCCGCTGCCAGCCAGTAGTGCATCCACATCGCGTGGGTGCCTGTGGGGAAGGTGCCCGCAAATGTGTATTCCCGCTTCTCGCTGGCCATGAGCTTGGCCAGGGACGGACCATCCACCGCACCCTTGTCGGCCAGGGCCTTGGAGAGGGTGATGGCCTGACCGTTGTTGTTCAGGTTCATGAGCACGGCCATGTCCTTCTTGGGGCCAGCGGTGCCAAGATGCACGCCATAGACCAGGCCGTAGAGCACATGGGCAAAGTCCAGTTCGCCGTTCACCAGCTTGTCACGCACGCCGGCCCAGCTGGCTTCCTTGTTGGGGACGATGGTCACGCCGTATTTCTTGTCGAAGCCCAGCACCGAAGCCATGACCACGCTGGCGCAGTCGGTCAGCGGGATGAAGCCGATCTTGACCTCCTTCTTCTCGGGGGCGTCGGAGCCCGCTGCGTGGACGAGTGCGCGCAGCGCGGGGCTCACACCCACAGCGCCCACGGTGGCGGCCTGCAGCACGGTGCGGCGGTTGAGGCTGGTTTTCAACAGATCGGTCATGGGGCATCCCTGGTGGCGTGAAAAACAAAAAAGGCGTCCTCACACCGCGCCTGGCTGCATCAAAGCAACGCCGGGAGCGGGTGGGGACGCCTTTGTCCTGGGTGGAGCCTGGAACGTATCCGGGGCTCCTTGCCAGCACCGGCCCGCCGTTGGGTCAGTGCTGTCAGTGGTCAGACCTGCATTGGTCTTGCACTGTGCAATGCAAAGCGCGTGCCAGCGCGCGCTGCGCCATGTTGGAGCGTTGGTTGCTATGGAATGAATAGCTGTCCGCGCTTGATCAATAAGCGCTACACGCCTGCGGGGCTTGCAGCAGGGATGTTCTTGTTGTGATCAGTGTGTTCGCACTGCCTTTGTGCGGCGCACCATTTGGGAGGGGCCTTGGAATTGGGCGCGGCCCAGGCGAGGGATGCCAAGCAAGGGCCGCCCCGCAGCGAGGGCATCGTCCCCCTTCCCGAATGACGCAGTCATTCGAGAGAAGGGGGAAGCGGCGCAGCCGCTCAGGGGGGTGTTCTCTGGTTTTACCCCAGCAGATCCATCACGTCCAGCATGCGCTGAGCCACGTCCACGAGCTTCAGGCCCTTGTCCATGGCGGTCTTGCGCAGTTTCTCGTAGGCGGCCTGTTCGGTCAGGCCCTGGCGCTGCATCAACAGGCCCTTGGCGCGGTCGATGGTCTTGCGGTCTTTGAGCTCGGTCTTGGCGTCGGCCAGCTCGGCGCGCAAGGCCTGTTCGTGCTGGAAGCGGGCCATGGCCACGTCCAGAATGGGGCGGATGCGCTGCGGTGCCAAGCCCGCCACGATGTAGGCAGACACACCGGCCGCCACCGCGTCCTTCACGTGCGAGGTGTCTTCATCGTTGGTGAACATCACGATGGGGCGGCGTTCGTCGCGTGTGGCCATCACCACATGCTCCAGCGCGTCGCGGGCCTCGCTCTCGGCGTCCACGATGATCAGGTCAGGCTGCAGCTGGGCAATGCGCTCGCTCAGAAACACGTCGGCGGGCAGCGTGGCCACCAGGTTGAAGTTGTTCTCCAGCAGCCCGATGCGCAGCGCCCGCGACCGTTCCGCCTGCTCCACGGCGTGTTCGTCGTCAGGGTCGGCGACTGCCAGATCCGGGGCAACCACCACGATGCGCAAAGCCTCATTCATACCCGTAAGCATAAGCAATTTTTACGCCACAAATTGGTGCGCTGGGGGGGCACGGCCCCAGAGCGCCGTTGCGATGGGCTTTCACGCAGGGCCCATACCAGCCCCAGGCCCGCCACGCCTGGGTGCCCTGGCCCCCGTTGTGGGGCCTGAAAGTTGCTAATACTGACACCGTGGGAGGGCATACCCGGTAGCTCACCCAGCAGGGCGTCGCATATACATCTGGTCACACAGACACACTGAAATGGAGTTTTTTGCATGAACAAGCACATGAACCGGCGCCGCTTCTCGGCCAGCCTGGCCTTGACCGCAGTGGCGACTGCTGCACTCCTGAGCGGATGCGGCAAGGTGCCGGACACCATCAAAATTGGTGTTGCACAGCCCTTGAGCGGCCCGCTGGGCGCCCTGGGGCAGGATCTGCTCAATGGCGTGAAGCTAGCGGTGGAGGAACTCAACAAGTCCGGCTACACCGTGGACGGCAAGCGCGTGACCTTGGAGGTCGTGTCCGTGGATGACAAGGCCGACGCCACCACCGGCAAGGCGGTCGCCCAGCAGCTGGTGGATGCGGGCGTGGTAGCCGTGGTGGGCCACCTCAACTCGGGCGTGAGCATTGAGACCGCCCCCATCTACGCCGCCAAGGACATTCCACAGATCGCCATCTCCACCAATCCCAAGTTCACGCAGCTCGGGTTCCCCACCACGTTCCGCATGGTGGCCAACGACACCTTGCAGGCGCGCGCCATCGGCTCCTTTGCGGCCACGCAGCTGGGCGCCAACCGCTACGCCGCACTGGACGACGGCACCCCTTACGGCAAGGGCCTGGCCGATGGCGCTGCCGAACAGCTCAAGGCCGAGAAAAAGGAAGTGGTGGTGCGCAAGTCGTTCGACGACAAGACCGTGGCCTTCGACGAGCTGGCCGGTGAGCTCAAGGCCGCCAAGGTGGAGGTGATTGTCTCTACCCTCAACGACTTCCAGGCCCTGGCGCTGCTCGAAGCGCTCAAGAAGGTAGACCACACCAAGGTCAGCCTGCTGGGTGGCGACACCATCAAGACCACCGACATGACCAAGGGCGCAGGCATCGTGCAGGGGCTGTACGCCACCTCGCCAGTGCTGGAAGCCAAGGAGTTCACCACCGGCAAGCCCTTCCTGGAAAAGTACATCGCCGCCTTCAAGAAGCCTCCGGCCTACGGTGGCCACTACAGCTACGACAGCACGTATGTGCTTTCGGCGGCCATCCAGAAAGCCAAGTCCGCCGACCCCAAGGAAATCACCAAGGCCCTGCACAGCATCAACGGCTATGCCCCGGTGATTGGCACCATGACCTGGGACGAGAAGGGCGAGCAACGCTACGGCGCCGTGGGTGTGTACGAGCTGCGCAGCGGCAACTGGGAGTTGCGCATGCGGTCGGACCGCTGGTAAACAGCCCACCAGGACGGATCGGCCCCGGGTTTTACACTCGGGGCATGAGCTTGCTGATCCTGGGTATTGAATCTTCGTGCGACGAGACGGGCGTGGCATTGGTCCGTTCCACGGGCAATGCCGTGCCTACGCTGCTGTCGCACGCGCTGCACAGCCAGATCGAGATGCACCAGGCCTATGGCGGCGTGGTCCCCGAACTGGCCAGCCGTGACCACATCCGCCG
>NZ_QAIM01000406.1:31134-57259 GCF_003061035.1 Acidovorax sp. HMWF018 | reverse complement strand
CGCAGGTGCTTACCGAGTCTGGCCAGTCGCTGGCCGATGTGGACGTGGTGGCCTACACGCGCGGCCCGGGCCTGGCGGGTGCGCTGCTGGTAGGCGCTGGCGTGGCCTGCGCGCTGGGTGCAGCGCTCAACAAGCCGGTGCTGGGCGTGCACCACCTGGAGGGGCACCTGCTGTCGCCCTTCCTCAGCGCCGACCCGCCAGAGTTCCCTTTTGTTGCCCTGCTCGTCTCGGGCGGCCACACGCAGCTGATGCGGGTGGATGGCGTGGGCCGCTACGAGATCCTGGGCGAGACCATTGACGATGCGGCTGGCGAGGCGTTTGACAAGTCCGCCAAACTCATGGGCCTGGGCTACCCCGGTGGCCCTGCGCTGTCGCGCTTGGCTGAGCAGGGCGATGCCACGGCCTTCAAGCTGCCACGCCCGCTGCTGCACAGTGGCAATCTCGACTTCTCTTTTGCCGGGCTCAAGACAGCGGTGCTCACGCAGGCCAAGAAGCTGGGCGATGAGCTGGAAGCACGCAAGGCCGACCTGGCGGCGAGCACCGAGGCCGCGATTGTCGAAGTGCTGGTGAAGAAGACGCTGGCCGCGCTCAAGCAGACCGGCCTGAAACGTGTGGTGGTCGCCGGTGGCGTAGGGGCCAACCGGCACCTGCGTGCGCAACTCAATGCGGCCTGCGCTGCGGCCAAGGTGCGCGTGCACTACCCTGAGCTTCACCTGTGCACCGACAACGGCGCCATGATTGCCATGGCAGCGGCCATGCGGCTGCAGGCGGGGCAGCAGCAGGCCAACACCCACTACGCCTTTGACGTGAAGCCGCGCTGGCCGCTGGATGCCATCACCGTGTGATTTTGAAGAAAAGTGGCACCTGGCGCAGGTAAATCATGCGCTAGGCGCTATCTTTTTTGATGTTCAGAACGGATAGTGGCGCGGCGTGGTCTGCACCGTGATCCAGCGCAGTTCGGTGAATTCACGTACACCGGCCATGCCGCCAAAGCGGCCGTAACCCGAACTTTTCACGCCGCCAAAAGGCATCTGGCCTTCGTCATGCACCGTGGGGCCGTTGACGTGGCAGATGCCCGACTCGATGCGTGCCGCCACGTTCCACGCCTTGGCCACGTCGCGGCTGAACACGGCGGAGGACAGACCGAACTCGTTGTCGTTGGCGCAGGCGATGGCTTCTTCCACACCATTCACGCGCACCACGGGTTTGACGGGGCCGAACGATTCTTCGCGGTAGATGTCCATCTCGGCCGTCACGTGGTCGAGCACCGTGGCCTGCATTAAGGTACTGTCGCTCTTGCCGCCACAGACCAGCGTGGCGCCCTTGGACAGTGCGTCGTCGATGAGGGCATTGCAGCGATGCACCGTGGCCATGTCCACCACCGAGCCCAGCACCACCGGGCCCTTGCGCGGGTCGCCCAGGGGCAGGGCCTTGGCGCGTTCGCCCAGCTTGGCCACAAACTCGTCGGCCACGGCGTTGTCCACGATGATGCGTTCGGTGGACATGCAGATCTGGCCCGAGTTGGCGAATGCCCCAAACACGGTGCCCGCCACGGCGGCGTCGATATCCGCGTCATCCAGCACCAGCAGCGGGGCCTTGCCACCCAGTTCCAGCACCACGGGCTTGAGGTACTTGGCGCAGGTCTGCGCAATGATGCGGCCCACCTTGGTGGAGCCGGTGAAGTTGACGCGGCGCACTGCCGGATGGGCCACGATGGCTTCGACCACAGCGCCTGCATCCGCCGGAGCGTTGGTCACAAAGTTCACCACGCCAGCAGGCAAACCAGCTTCCTGCAGCGCTTCGATGATGAGGCCGTGTGTGGCGGGGCACAGCTCCGACCCCTTCAGGATCACCGTGTTGCCGCATGCCAGCGGCGTGGCGATGGCGCGCACACCCAGGATGACCGGCGCATTCCACGGTGCAATGCCCAGCACCACACCTGCGGCCTGGCGCACGCCCATGGCCAGGCTGCCGGGCACGTCGGACGGGATCACTTCTCCTGCAATCTGCGTGGTCAGGGCTGCGGCTTCCTGCAGCAGGCCTGCAGCCAGGTGCACGTTAAAGCCCGCCCACATGCCCGATGCGCCGGTCTCGGCCGCCATGGCCACCGCAAAGTCGGCCGTGCGGGCCTCCAGCGCATGTGCTGCCTTGAGCAGCAGCGCGCGGCGCGCGTTGGGGCCTAGGGCGGACCAGGCCGGGAAGGCCTTGGCGGCTGCGTCGGCAGCGGCCTTGGCGTCGGCCACGCTGGCAGCGGGTGCCGTGGTGGCGACCGATCCGTCCAGCGGGTTGCGGCGCTCAAACGTGGCGCCGCCGGTGGCTTGCACGCGCTCGCCGTTGATCAACATGGCAATGGCAGTCATGGATGAAAGCTCCTAAAAAGAACAGATGAAAAAAAGGGGGGAAGGTATTCAGGCCACGCCCAGATAGGCTTGGCGCACCACGTCGGACTTCAGCAAGTCAGAGGCTCCGCCAGACGCCACAATGCGCCCGCGTTCCAGCACATAGCCGCGCTGGGCCACCTGCAGCGCCTTGCGCACGTTCTGCTCCACCATGAGCACGGTGACGCCTTGCGCGGCGATGCGCTGCACGATGGCCAGCAGCTCATCGACCATGCGCGGCGCCAGGCCCAGCGAGGGCTCGTCCAGCATCAAGAGGTGCGGGCCGCTCATCATGGCGCGGGCCACGGCCACCATCTGCTGCTCGCCGCCGCTCATGGTGCCGGCGAGCTGCGTGGCGCGTTCCTTGAGGCGCGGGAAGTCTTCGAACGCCTGGTGCAGACGCTCGGCGCGCACGCGTGAAGGCACCAGCCAGCCGCCCAGCTCCAGGTTTTCGGTCACCGTCATCTGCGGGAACAGCTGGCGGCCCTCGGCTACCAGGGCCAGGCCGCGCTGCACGCAGGCGGTGGCGTTCATTGCGGGCAGGTCGCTGCCGTCCAGCGCTACGGTGCCCGTGCGGGGCAGCAGCCCGGCCAGCGCCTTGAGCAGCGTGGTCTTGCCAGCGCCATTGGGACCGACGATGACGGTGATGCCGGGCGCGGCCTCCAGCGTCAGGTCCTGCAGCACCTGAAAGCCGTGGTAGCCCGTGGTCAGGTTCTGCACGGCGAGGTGTGCGCCGCTCATGCCGTGGCTCCTTCGCTGTTGGTTGCCATTTCGTCACCCAGGTAGGCCTCGATCACCTGCGGGTCGCGCACCACCTCGGCGGGTGTGCCGTCGGCAATCTTGCGACCCTGGTGCAGCACCAGCACGCGCTCTACGTACTTGAGCAGCGTGGTCACCGCATGCTCGATCCACACCACGGTCAGGCCCCAGTCGTCGCGCAGGCGGCGGATGCGCTGGGCCATGGCGTCCACCTCGGCCTCGGTCAGGCCCGCAGCCACCTCGTCGAGCAACAACAGGCGTGGGCGTGTGCCCAGGGCCATGCCGATCTCCAGCAGGCGCTGCTGCGACGGCGTCACGTCGGCGGCGGGGCGGTCGGCCAGGTGCGCCAGGCCCAGCATGGCGAGGATTTCCTCCTCGCTGCGCAGGCCCTCGGGCCCCTGGCGGTGGCGGCCCGCGAACTGCATGCCAAAGCGCACGTTGTCGCGCACCGTCATGTCGGGGAACACGCGCGGCGTCTGGAAGGTGCGAGCAATGCCGTGGGCCGCATAGTGGTGCGGGCCCTTGCCGGTCAGGTTGTCGGCACCACAGTGCAGCGTGCCCGAGGTAGGCGGTTGCACGCCCGAGATGGCGTTGAAGAATGTGGTCTTGCCCGCACCGTTGGGGCCGATAATGCCGATCAGTTCGCCCGTGTGCAGCGTGGCGCTCACGCCATCCACGGCAGTCAGGCCACCAAAGCGCACGGTCACGCTGTCAATGGTCAAAAGTGCTTCAGCCATGGTGCGCCTCCGCAGCAGGCTTGCGCCGTTGCCACAGCGTGGCCAGGCCATTGGGCAAGTACATCACGCACAGAATCAGCAGCAGGCCCAACACCATCATGTAGCCGTAAGGCAGCTGCAGGCGCAGGGTTTCGGCCAGCAGGCTGAACACGATGGCCGCCAGGATGGGGCCGCCAATGCTGGTCGCGCCGCCAATCAACGCGATCAGCACCGTCTGGAAGCCGATAAAGGGGCTGAACACGGCTGCGGGCTCGATGTAGGTCCAGCGCACGGCCATGGCCGCGCCCACGGCGCCTGCAAAGGCGGCGGTGATGCCAAAGCCTGCGATCTTGGCCAGGCGCGTGTCCACGCCCAGCGTCTGGGCGCGCTGCTCGTCGGCGCCGATGCCCGACAGCGCCAGGCCAAAGCGGCTGCGCTGGATGGCAATGGCGGTGGCAATGGCCGCCGCCGCGATCAGCAGCACCGTGAGGTAAACCGTCTCGTTGCTGGGCACCACCGTGAGCACGCGGCCCACGGTGCCAGAGACCTGCTTTTCGACAAAGGTGACGGCATGGCGGATCAACTCCGTCATGCCGAAGGTGAGCACTGCAAAGTAGGTGCCGCGCAGGTGCAGGACGGCAGCCCCCATCACCACGGCCACGATGGAGGCGATCAGTGCGCCGCTCAGTATCACCAGCGGCCAGGGCAGCACGCCCAGTAGCGTGGCGCTGGTGTACGCACCAATGCCGAAGAAAGCCGACGTGGCGAGTGAGAGGTAGCGGGTGGCACCGCAGAACAGCGACCAGCTGGTGGCCAGCGCGATGTACATCAGGCAGCTGAGCAGCACCGAGGTGGCGAACTCGGACACCAGCCAGGGCAAGGTGGCGACCACGGCCACCCCCGCTGCCAGTGCGAGCCAGGGCTTGTTGGAATGGAGGAGTTTCATTTCTTGCTAAACAAACCGTTGGGGCGCCAGATCAGCACGCCGATGAACACTGCATAGCTCAGCAACATCTTGAGAGACGGGCTGCTGAAGTGCATACCCAAAGCCTCGACCACGCCCAGCAGCAAGCCACCGGCCAGACTGCCTGCCAGGCTGCCAAAGCCGCCCAGCGTGATCACGATCAGCGCCGTCACGGTGTAGGGCTCACCCATCGACGGAGAAATCTCATACGTCATGGACAGCAGCGCACCCGCCACGCCCGACAGGCCTAGGCCAATGCCAAACATCATCGGGTGCAGGCGCCGCGTGTTGATACCTACCAGCTGCGCGCCCGTGGGCGACTGCATCAGCGCCCTCACCGCCTTGCCCAGCAGCGTGAGCTTGAGCAGCGCGATCAGCGCGGCCGACAGCGCCAGTGCCACGCCAAACAGCACCAGCTTGTTTTCAGTGAAGCGCATGCCTGCAATCTGCACCGGGTCGGCCAGGTATTCATAGCCACGCAGATCGCCGCCCCAGATCAGCAGGGCGGTGTTCTGCACCAGGAACATGAGGCCAAAGCCCACCATCAGGCTGCGCGCCTCGAACACATCCACATTGGGTGCGCGGGCGGCCAGGCGCTTGAAGCACAGCGCATGCACCACCACGCCCAGCGCAAACAGTGCGATGAAAGCCAGCGGCATGAGCAGCAGCGGCGAGATGCCCCACAGGGTGTGCGCGGACCAGGTGAGGAAGGCGCCCAGCATCAGGAACTCGCCATGCGAGATGTTCATGATGCGCATCAGCCCGTACTGCAGGTTCAGGCCCATGGCCACCAGCGCATAGATGCCGCCTGTAATGAGGCCACTGGCGACCAGTTCGGCCCAGGAAGTCAGAGACACTTTGTTATTTCCAGGCTGGTTTCGCGGTGTTCAACTGCGCCGTGGCACGGTCCTTGGGCCACACGACTTCGAAGTCGCTGCCCTGCCACTGGCTCACCGTGCCGGGGATGGACGCGTTCTCGCTGCCCTGGAAGCGGATGCCACCCAGGATGGTCTGGAACTCGTTTTTGGCGATGTGCTCGCGCAGGGCCTTGCGGTCCAGGCCCGCCTTCTCCACGGCCTGTTGCAGGATCTGCAAGCCTGCCCAGGCATGGCCGCTGGCCCAGCGGTCGGGCTCCTTGTTGAACTTCTTCACGTGGGCGTCGAAGTACGCCTTGGCCTCGGGGCTGGTCTTCACGCTCCACGAGCCCATGCCGATCACGCCTTCGGTGTTGGCCTGCATCACGTTCTTGTAGAGCTGGAAGGCCGTGCCCACCGAGGCGTAGAAGAACTTGGGGTTCAGGCCCACCTCGCGCGCCTGGCGGCTGGCCAGGATGGTGTCGGGCGGGTAGGTGATGCCGATGAAGGCGTCGGGGTTCTGGTCCTTGATGCCGCGCAGCACGGGCGCCAGGTCCTTCACACCCAGCGGGTAGCTCTTGCGCTCCAGCACCTGGATGCTGGTCTTTTTGAGGGCGTTGTTCAGCGCGGCGAAGTTCTCCAGGCCAAACAGATCGTCCATGTAGACGATGGCAATGGTCTTGACGTTGTTGGCCACCAGCATGTCCACCAGCGCACCCATCATCTTGTCGGGCTGCTGCAGCAGCGAGAAGAAGTAGGGCAGGTTCATGTCGATCAGCTTGCGCGACAGCGCCGTGGGTGCCAGCAGCGGGTAGCCGAAGCGGTTGGCCAGCGGCGCGATGGCGAAGTTGGCGCCCGAGCCCCAGGGCGGCAGGATCAGGTCCACCTTGTCGCTGCCCATGAGCTTTTCGTAGGTGCGGACACAGGTCTCGGTCTCGCTGCGGTCGTCGTAGCCAATGAGTTCGATGGGGCGCTTGGTGCCCTTCACGCTCAGGCCACCCGCTGCGTTCACCTGCTCGGCCCACAGCAGGTAGTTGGGCTCCTGGCTCACCTGGGCACCGGCCGCCCAGGGGCCGGTGCGGGCGATGGCGTAGCCGATGCGCACGGGTGCCGCGCTGCTGCCCTGGGCCCACAGCTGGGGTGCCACGGCCAGGGTGCCGACCGTTGCGGCGGCGCCCTTGATCCACTGGCGCTTGGAGGGTTGGTGTGCTGTCATTGTGTGTCTCCTCGGATGGGGCCTGCGTGGTGCACGCCGTGCCGGGAATCGTAGGCAGACGCGTTCATGCGCGCTGCGCTCAGCGTGCACAAAACGCTTGCCTCAGCGTGCAGGCGGCAGCGGGTTTACCCGGATTTCCCTCGGTGGCACGGGGTAACGGGGCGTCCGATAATTCAGCCGCATAGCCATCAGGCTTGCGCAACCCGCACTGGAGACACCATGGCCCATCCCCTGACCGAGGTATCCACCGACGCCGTGCCTGCGCGCGACCGCTTGCACCTGTGGGGCGATGCGGTGTGGCGCCTGATTGGCGGGCTGGAGTCCGACGCGTTTGGTGACGATGCCTTTGCAGGCCACATCACCTCGGGCCAGGCGGGCTATGTGAACCTGTGCCAGCTGGACGTGAGCCGCCACCGCGTGGTGCGCACCCCCAGCCTCATTCGGGGCAGCGACCGGGCCTACATCAAGGTGGTGGCCCAGCTCGAAGGGCGCGCGTGCTTCGAGCAGAACGGTCGCCAGGTATGGTTGTCGCCGGGTGAGTGGAGCGTGTACGACACCACGCGCGCCTATGCCGTGAGCAACCCCGAGGCCGTGCGCCAGATGGTGCTGATGATCCCGAAGGAACAACTGCCCGAGCGCAAGCTCAAGCTCGATGACCTGATGGTGCAGCGCTTCTCGGGCACCAGTGGCGTGTCGCGACTGGCATGGGACACCATGCGCGCCGCGTTTGCCGAGCTGCCCACCATGTCCGACGCCGCCGCCGATGGCGTGGCCGATGTGATCACGCACCTGGTGCAGCTGTCGCTGCTGGAGCGCAACGGGCAGCAAAGCCTGCTGTCGCAGCGTGAGGCCCTGCGTGACCGCATCAGCCAATACATCGACCGGCACCTGGGCGACCCCGACCTCACCATCGACCGCATGGCCCAGGCGCTCAACTGCAGCAAGCGGCACCTGTACAACGCGGTGGCCGATGACGAGGAAACCCTGGCCGCCATGATCCAGCGCCGCCGCCTGGAGGCCTGTCTGCGCGACCTGCGCCACCCGGCGCATGCGCAGCGCTCGGTCACTGACATTGCGCTGTCCTGGGGCTTCAGCAACAGCGCGCATTTCAGCCGCGCGTTCCGCTCGCATATGGGGTGCAGCCCCAGCGAATACCGGGCCCGCGCGTTGGCGCCGGTGGTGCTGTTGCGGGACGAGTCGCGGCTCGCGCACTGAGCGGCACCCCGGCCCCTTGCGTGTGGGGCCGTCTGCGCGGTAAAGCATGCTCACCCGTTCTGCGCATGCGTATGCATCGGCATGCAGTGGCGTGACCTTTGCCTTGCATCAATTCTTTACGCGGGCTTGACCCAGTGGGTACGTTGTTGGCGCAATCGCTGCTCACAATGGAGTTTTCCCCTGCGTAGCCATTGCCCATGCGTTTTCTCCCACTTGCCTCTACCGGCACACCCACTGCCCGCGCAGCGCAACCTTTGCGTGCTGTGCCGTGGAGGCAAACGGCTTTGTTTTTGTGCGTGCTAGCCACCGCCGGGTGTGCCAGCCTGGCACCCACGGATCGCGCATTGCCCGCAGTGGCCGTTCCCCCGGCCTGGTCTGCGGGGGGCAACGGCACAGCGCAAGGGGCTACGGCTACATCCCTGGCCCAGTGGTGGCAGCGGTTTGACGATGCGGTGCTTACCTCGCTGGTCGAGCAAGCCTTGCGCGCCAACAGCAGCGTGCGCACCGCCCAGGCCGCGCTGCAGCAGGCGCGTGCGCAGGTGGATGTGCAGTCGGCCGGCCTGCTGCCCAGCGTAGGTGCATCGGCTTCGGCGCAGCGCAGCCGGGCCAGCAACAGCACGGGCAACACCTTCCAGGCCGGTTTTGATGCGAGCTGGGAGCCCGATGTGTTTGGCCGCCTGCGCAGCGGCGTGAGCGCCAGCGAGGCTGACGCCCGCGCGGCCGAGGCCAGCCTGGCTGACGTCCAGGTATCGCTGGCCGCCGAGGTGGCCGTTAACTACATCGAGCTGCGCGGGCTGCAGCAGCGCCTGGCCATTGCGCGCAGCAACCTGGCCAGCCAGCAGGAGACCTTGCAGATCACGCAGTGGCGCCTGCAGGCCGGGCTCACCACCTCGCTCGTCACCGAGCAGGCCCGTGCAGCGGCCGAGCAGACCGCCGCGCAGATTCCCAGCCTGGAAGCCAGCCTGGCGCAGTCGCGCTACAGCCTGGCCGTGCTGACAGGCCAGGTGCCAAGTGCCCTGGATGCAAAGCTGGCCGCCAGCGCGCCCGTGCCGCAGCCCACCGCAGAACTGGCGCTGGCAATCCCGGCCGAGACGCTGCGCCAACGCCCCGATGTGCGTGCGGCCGAGCAGCGCATTGCAGCCGCCCTGGCGCGCGTGTCGCAGGCCGATGCGGCGCGCTACCCCAGCTTCTCCCTTGGAGGCTCGTTGGGCCTGCGTGCCCTCACGCTGGGCGCGTTGTCGGGGGGCAGTGCGGTAACCAGTGCCTTGCTGGGCAGCGTGTCTATCCCGCTGCTGGATGGTGGCGCCGCCCGCGCCCAGGTGCGCGTGCAGTCTGCCGCGCTGGAGCAGGCCCGTGTGGCCTACGAAGCCACCGTGCTCACGGCGCTGCAGGATGTGGAGAACGCGCTGGTGGCCTTGCGTGGCGACCGGGAAAAACTGGAGCGTCTCACGGCCGCTGCAGACGCCGCCCGCAATGCCGCGCTGCTGGCGCAGCAGCGCTATAGCAGTGGTCTCATCGACTTTCAGGCGGTGCTGGAGACGCAGCGCACGCTGCTGTCCACGCAAGAGAGCGTGGCCACAACCACCGCTGCTGTCGCAGCAGACCATGTGCGCCTCTACAAGGCGTTGGGCGGCGGCTGGGCGGTAGCCGAATGAACAGCTGACAAGCCCTTCCTCACGCCCACTCCATCGCCTGCCAGCCCCCATTTTCTGATTCACGTCCCATGCCAAATAACTACACTTCCGCTTCTTCTGCACCCGCCAAAGCCGCCCCCTCCGACCTGAGCGCCTTGCTGGGGGCTGACCGTCCGCGCCGCTGGTGGCAGCGCACTACCGTGTGGCTAGGGGTGGCCGCGCTCGCGGTGGTGGGCGGTGGCTTGTATGCCTGGCAATCGCGCCAGAGCGCCAGCACTGCACCCACCTATGTCACCGAAGAGCTGCGCCGGGGCAATCTCACACTCACTGTGTCGGCCAATGGCACGCTGCAGCCCACGCGCTCGGTCACCATTGGCAGCGAGCTGTCGGGCACCGTGCGCAACGTGCTGGTGGATGTGAACGACAAGGTCAAGAAGGGGCAGCTGCTGGTGGAGCTGGACACCGCCAAGCTCGAATCGCAGGTGCTGCGCTCGCGGGCCTCGCTGGCGTCGGCGCAGGCCCGCCTGGCCCAGGCCGTGGCCACCACCAAGGAGGCCATTGCCAACTTTGGCCGGCTCGAAGAAGTGGCCCGTCTGTCCGGCGGCAAGGTGCCCTCGGCCTCCGAGCTGGACGCAGGCCGCGCCACGCTGGACCGCGCCCGCGCCGATGAAACCAGCGCCCGCGCCACGGTCGAGGACGCACGCGCCGCGCTGTCCACCGACGAGACCAACCTGTCCAAGGCCTCCATCCGCTCGCCCATCGACGGCGTGGTGCTGACGCGCACGGTGGAGCCTGGCAACGCCGTGGCCGCTTCGCTGCAAGCGGTGACGCTGTTCACCGTGGCCGAAGACCTCACGCGGCTACGGCTGGATGTGAGCGTGGACGAGGCCGACGTGGGCTCGGTCAAGGTGGGTCAGGACGCGAGCTTCACGGTCAGTGCCTATCCCTCGCGCCGCTACCCGGCCCAGGTCACGCGCGTCTCGTTTGGCTCCACCAAGACGGACAACGTGGTCACCTACATCACCTGGCTGGAGGTGAACAACAGCGACATGAGCCTGCGCCCCGGCATGACGGCCGCTGCCACCATCACTTCCACTGAACGCAAGGACGTGCTGCTGGTGCCCAACACGGCGCTGCGCTTCACGCCCGCTCAGGCCGCAGGGGCCGAGGCGAAGCCCGGAGCGGGTGGTGCCAAGCCAGGCGCCTCGGGCAGCGGCAGTGGTGGCGGCATCATGTCGCAGCTCATGCCGCGCATGCCACGCTCTGGCTCGGGTCCACGCAAACCAGGTGCGGGGGGCGAGGCGGGCGATGGCGCGGGCAAGACGCGGCAGGTGTGGGTGCTGCAGGACGGTGCCGCCAAGCCCATCGATGTGCAGGTGGGCATCAGCGATGGCCGCCATACCGAGGTCACGGGCGAGGGCCTCACGCCCGGCATGGCCGTGATCACCGACCAGCGCGCGGCAGGGGCCAAGCCATGAGCGTGGCGGGCGACACCCCCATCATCCGCCTGCGTGGCGTGACCAAGGTCTATGGCGAAGGGGCGCTGGCCTTTCAGGCGCTCAAGGGCGTTCATCTCGACATTGCGCAGGGCGACTTTGTGGCCATCATGGGCCCCAGCGGCTCGGGCAAGTCCACGGCCATGAACACGCTGGGCTGCCTGGACCGACCCACCACGGGCGAATACCTGTTCAAGGGCGTGCATGTGGAGTCGCTCTCGCGCGACGAGCGGGCGCGGCTGCGGCGGCGCTACTTTGGCTTTGTGTTCCAGGGCTTCAACCTGCTGGCGCGCACCTCGGCGCAAGAGAATGTGGAGCTGCCCCTGCTGTACCGGGGCGAGTCGGCCACCACGCGCCATGCGGCGGCCGCGCGTGCGCTGGAAGCGGTGGGCCTCAAAGGCTGGGAACACCACACGCCCGCCGAGCTGTCGGGCGGGCAGCAGCAGCGCGTGGCCATTGCGCGCGCGATCGTCACCGAGCCCGATGTGCTGCTGGCCGACGAGCCCACCGGCAACCTCGACACCCAGCGCAGTGTCGAGATCATGGAACTGCTCTGGCGCCTGAACGCCGACCACGGCATCACCGTGCTGATGGTCACGCACGAGCCCGACATGGCGCAGTACGCGCGGCGCATCGTGCGGTTTGTCGATGGCGTGGTGGACAGCGATGCAGCCAACCCACACCCCAAGGGCCTGGACGCTGATGTGGCATCGGCCCAGCCGGCGGTGGCCGGTTCGGATGCGGGAGGCCACTGATGTTGCTAAACACCCTGCTGCTGGCGCTGCGCTCCATCCGGCGCAATCTCATGCGCTCCTTCCTCACCATCCTGGGCATCGTGATCGGCGTGAGCGCGGTGATCACCATGGTCACGCTGGGCAACGGCGCCACCCTGGCCATCCAGAACCAGATCTCGGGCCTGGGCACCAACCTGCTGCAGGTGCGCCCCGGCCAGCGCATGGGGCCCGGCGGCGGCACGGGCGCCCCGGCCTTCAAGGACACCGATGCCGACGTGATCGCGCAGCAGATCGGCGGCATCCTGGCCGTGGCGCCCGAGGCGCGCGCCGCCGCCACCGCCGTGGTGGGCGGGCGCAACTGGACGACCAGTGTGATCGGCAGCACCAACGCCTGGCTGGAGACCGGCAACTGGACGGTGCGCACGGGCCGCGTCTTTACCGACGCTGAATTGCGCGCGGGTGCCGCCGTCTGCCTGATCGGCGAGACCGTGCGGCGCGAGCTGTTTGGCACCGCCGATGCCGTGGGCGGCCAGCTGCGCGTGAAGGCGTTTTCTTGTGAGGTGGTGGGCGTGCTGGCGTCCAAAGGGCAGGGTGCGTTTGGCAACGACCAGGACGACACCGTGTTGGTGCCGCTGCGCACGCTGCAGCGCCGCGTGACGGGCAACACGCGAGTGAACACGCTGCTGGTGTCCATGAAGGACGGCAGCGACCCCGAGCGGGTCAAGGCCAGCCTCACGCAACTGCTCCGCGAGCTGCGCAAGCTGTCGGACTCGGACGAAGACAACTTCAACGTGCTCGACACCAAGCAGCTGGCCGACACGCTCTCGGGCACCACCAAGGTGTTGACCACGCTGCTGGGCGCCGTGGCAGCCGTGAGCCTGCTGGTGGGCGGCATCGGCATCATGAACATCATGCTGGTGAGCGTGACCGAGCGCACGCGCGAGATCGGCCTGCGCCTGGCCATCGGCGCACTGGAACGCGAGGTGCTGCTGCAGTTCCTGATCGAGGCCGTGGTGCTGGCCGCGCTGGGTGGGCTCATCGGCATCGTGCTGGCCACGGGCGCGTCCCTGGCGCTATCGGGGCTGATGGGGGTGCCCTACCTGTTCAACCCCGGGGTGAACCTGCTGTCGTTTGTGTTTTCGGCCGGGATCGGTGTGGTGTTTGGCTACTTCCCGGCGCGGCGCGCGGCACGCATGGACCCCATCGATGCGCTACGGCACGAGTGAGCAAGGCCGTGGGCTGGCTGCCGAATGGCGCCTGACCGGGTGCCCTGGAAGAAAAAACAAGCAAAAAAGGCATGAAGCGCTAGTGCATCATGCCTTGATTGCTATTGAAAATATAGCGATGGCCGTCATGCGCCATCGCCTTGGGAGTGGCTGGCTTCAGTGAATGGTCAGCGTGGTGGCCTTGCTCACGGGCTCCAGGCGGACCAGCGTCAGGGTCAGCACGCCGTTTTCCAGCTTGGCGGTGCTGGCGCTGGCGTCAATCTCGGTGGGCAGCTCCCACGCGCGCTGCACCTTGCGCGGTGCGCCTTCCAAGCTTTGCACCTGCACCACCTGGCCTTCAATGCTGATCGAGAGCTGTTCGCGGGCCAGGCCGGGTACGTCCAGCTGCAGGGTGGTGGCCTTTTCGTCCTGCGTCACGGTGCAGCCCGCAGCGGGTGCTGCAGCAGGCTGTGCCAGCGCGCCCATCAGAAAACGTTGCAGCGCCAAGTCGGCGGAACGGGGGGCTTGGGCATAAGCGGCGCGGCGGATCACGGGGGCGAAGATCATGGGTAACTCCTATACACTGCGCGGCTCTCGACGTGGTCGCCGCATGGCAGAGAGGTGTGTGCGGCCACGCCGCATTTCAAGGGAAAAATGCCATGAATAAATTGCAATCTGTGGGCTTGAAATCAGGCGCTGCGGCATTACGTCACACCGTTTGGGCAGCCGCAGTGGCCCTTGCAGGCGCCGTGGCGTTGGTGCCTGCCGCGCAAGCGCAGACCCCGCCTTCGGCAGCCGTGGCCCAGGCCAGGCCGGTCAAGCTGGCGCTCATCGAAAGCCTGTCGGGCCCGTTTGCCAACACGGGCGAGGCTGTGTACCGCAACATCTACTGGGCCATGGAGCGCGTGAATGCACGCGGCGGCGTGCAGCTGCCTGCCAGCAGCGGCGGCCCCCGCCCGCTGGTGCTGGAGCGCTACGACAGCAAGGGCCAGAACGAAGAAGCCCTGTCTGCCCTGCGCGCCGCGATTGACGATGGCGCGCAGGTCATCCTGCAGGGCAATTCATCGTCCACGGCCGCCGTGCTGATCGAGGCCATCAACAAGCACAACGAGCGCGAGCCGCACAAGCGCGTGCTGTTCCTCAACTACTCGGCGGTGGACCCCATCCTTACCAACGAGAAGTGCAGCTTCTGGCACTTCCGTTTTGATGCCCATGCCGACATGCGCATGGCCGCGCTGATGGAGGTGATGCGCGAGGACAAGGCCTTGAAGAGCGTGTACCTCATTGGCCAGGACTACAGCTTTGGCCAGGCCGTGCTGCGCGAGGCCAAGAAGCAGCTGGCCGCCCAGCGCCCCGATGTGGCCGTGGTGGGCGAAGAGCTGCACCCCATCGGCCGCGTGAAGGACTTTGCGCCCTATGCCGTCAAGATCAAGACCAGCGGCGCGCAGGCCGTGGTCACCGGCAACTGGGGCAATGACCTCACGCTGCTGGTCAAGGCCGCGCGGGACGTAGGCTACGAGGGCAGCTTCTACACCTTCTACGGCAACGCGCTGGGCGCTCCCGCCGCGATTGGCGACGCGGGCATCGGCAAGGTGGTGGCCGTGGCCGACTGGCTGCCCAACGTGCCGGGTGCGCAGAGCGAGGCGTTCTACCAATCCTTCCGCACACGCTTTCCCAAGCCGCAGGACGACTACGTGCACATGCGCATGCAGCTGATGGTGGAGGCCCTTGCCCAGTCCATCGAGCGTGCAGGCAGCACCGACGTGGTGGCCGTCGCGCGCCAGATGGAGTCGGCCAACGTGCAACTGGCCGGCCAGGGCGGCACCATGCGCGCGGCCGACCACCAGTTCCAGCAGGCCTTGGCGGTGGGCGTGATGGACAAGAAAGGCGCCCCCGGCGTGAAGTTCGACGTGGAAGGCTCGGGCTACGGCTTCCGCGTGGTGCGGCAGATTGCGGCGGCCAAGGCGCAGCAACCGCACAGCTGCCAGATGCAGCGTTACTGATGCGTGGGTCCGCCCCGGGCGGCCGGGGCGGCCGGGGTGATCGCGCTCAGCGCCGGATGCGGTGGCCCGTCTTGAACACCCACCGCACCACGGCGAGGCACATTGCCATGAACACCAAGGTCATGCTGGTGCTCACCGCGATGTGCACGTCGGCATGGCCATAGAACGCCCACCGCAGCCCGCTGATGAGATAGACCACCGGGTTGAACAACGAGACGGTCTGCCAGAACGGTGGCAGCATGCTGATGCTGTAAAACGCCCCACCCAGAAAGGTAAGCGGCGTGATCACCAGCAGCGGGATGACCTGCAGCTTTTGAAAGCTGTCCGCCCACAGGCCAATGAGGAAGCCGAACAGGCAGAACGTGACGGCCGTGAGCACCAAAAAGCCCACCATCCACACGGGGTGCGCCACCTCGTACGGAACAAACACCCGGGCGGTGGACAGGATGAGCACCGACACCAGCAGCGACTTGCTGGCTGCCGCACCCACGTAGCCCAGCAGCACCTCCACCCAGTTGACCGGCGCGCTCAGCAGTTCGTAGATGGTGCCCGACCATTTGGGCATGTAGATGCCAAAGGCCGAGTTGGAGATGCTTTCGGAGAGCAGCGACAGCATGAGCAGGCCGGGGATGATGTAGGCGCCATAGCTCACCCCGCCGATGTCGCCCATGCGCGAGCCAATGGCGGAGCCGAAGACGATGAAGTACAGCGCGGTGGTGAGCACGGGCGCAATGAGGCTTTGCATCCAGGTGCGGAAGGCGCGGTTCATTTCGAAGCGGTAGATGGCGCGCACGCCATGCAGGTTCACACCGGTCATGCTGGGATCGCTTTCTGGGGCGAAGGGGTGGGGACCTTGTCCTGGTGCACCAGGCTGACGAAGATGTCTTCGAGCGAGCTTTCGCTGGAGTGCAGGTCCTTGAAGTCGATGCCGTGCTCGGTCAGGGCGCGCAGCAGGGCGGCGATGCCGGTGTCTTCCTGCTGCGTGTCGAAGGTGTACGTCAGGACGGTGCCGCCCTGGCTCAGGGCCAGAGGCCAGCGGGCGAGCGGTGCGGGCACTTGCGCCATGGGCTGCTGCAGCGTGATGGCCAGCGCTTTCTTGCCCAGCTTGCGCATCAGCACGGCCTTGTCTTCCACCACGATCAACTCGCCCTTGCGGATCACGCCGATGCGGTCGGCCATGTCCTCGGCTTCTTCCAGGTAGTGGGTGGTCAGGATGATGGTGGTGCCCGCGTCACGCAGTTCCCGCACCAGGCGCCACATGTCGTGGCGCAGCTCCACGTCCACGCCGGCGCTGGGCTCGTCCAGGAACAGGATCTTGGGCTCGTGCGACAGTGCCTTGGCGATCAGCACGCGGCGTTTCATGCCGCCCGACAGCGCGAGGATCTTGTTGTCCTTCTTGTCCCACAGCGACAGGTCTTTGAGGATCTTCTCGATGTATGCGGGGTTGGGGGCCTTGCCAAACAGGCCCCGACTGAAGTTCACCGTGGCCCACACCGTCTCGAACGAGTCGGTGTGCAGCTCCTGGGGCACCAGGCCAATGGCAGCACGTGCTGCGCGGTAGTCGCGAACCGTGTCGTGCCCATCGGCCGTGACGGACCCCGCCGTGGCATTGCTCATGCCACAAATCACGCTGATCAGCGTGGTCTTGCCCGCGCCATTGGGCCCCAGCAGGGCAAAGATCTCGCCGCGCCGGATGTCCAGGTCGATGTTCTTGAGTGCCTGAAAGCCGCCGGCGTAGGTTTTGCTCAGGCCGCGTACACGGACGATGGCGTCCGTGTCGGGTGCTGGAGAAGGTGATGCAGGCATTGGGAGGGTTCTCTGGGAGGGCCAGGGCGTTCCGCCGTGGCCGGGCCGCTGTGCAAGCGGTCAAAGCCGGGCATTGTGGACTGACTTGCACAAGTGTGCTGGGCGGGGGCTCCGAGCCCGCAGAAACCCCCGGGTTGCGCCGTTCGGCGAGTGGCTCGCAGCGGTGGGGCAGCGGTCAGCGTGCCGCCGCCACCTCGCGCCCCAGCTCGATGACGGCCATGGCGTAGTAGCTCGACCAGTTGTAGCGCGTGATGGCGTAGAAGTTTTCGGTGCCCGCCACGTAGCTGGGCGCATCGTTGCCGTTTTGCAGTTCCACCAGCGCCAGCGGGCCCGTGTGCTGCACGCCCTGGGCATCCAGCACAGCGCCCTTGACCAACATGCTGGCGGCACTGAAGGTGGGCAGGATGTCGGGGGCGAGCAGGTCGTCCAGCTGCAGGCGCGCATTGTCGAACTGCACCCCAAAGTGCGTGGGCATGCCGGGCGTCCAGCCGTGGCCCCGGAAGTAGTTGGCCACCGAGCCAATGGCGTCGGCCGGGCTCTTGAACAGGTCCACGCGGCCGTCGCTATCAAAGTCCACCGCGTAGCGCACCCAGCTCGATGGCATGAACTGGCCCAGGCCCATGGCGCCGGCATAGCTGCCGCGTGGCTCAAACGGGTCGGTGTTGCTGCGGTTGGTGAGGCTCAGGAACTGCTCCAGCTCGCGGCGGAAGAACTCGGTGCGCTCCTTGGCGCGCGGGTGGGCGGAGGGAAAGTCGAACGCCAGCGTGGCCAGCGCGTCCATCACGCGGAAGGTACCCATCTGCTGGCCGTAGATGGTCTCAACCCCGATGATGCCCACGATGATCTCGGCGGGCACGCCAAACTCGCGCTCGGCACGCTCCAGCGTGGCCTGGTTCTCCTGCCAGAACCGCACGCCTGCACGGATGCGGATGGGGTCGATGAAGCGGCTGCGGTACACGCGCCAGTTCTTGGCCGTGCCCTTGGCGGGCGGCAGCATGAGGCGGGGCACCTGCGGCAAGAAATGAGCCTGCCCAATGGCCTGGCGCACCCACTCGCGGTCCAGGTCCCGCCGTGTGGCCAGGTCGTCGGCAAAGTCCATGGCCTCAGGGCGCGATGCGTAGAGCACCGGGGCCTTGGCACTGGCCCGCCCCTGGTGGGCCTGGCCGGCTTTGGCATGTGCCTTCTGGGCCGCCGGTTTGGGTTGATTTTCGGGCTTTGCGCCAGCGGGTAATGCACAGGCAGCTATCAAAAATATAGCTGCCGTGGTCCATGATGCTGTCTTCTTCATGTCAATGGTTCGTCATGTTGTGGCTCCCTGCAGCGTCTGATACCGGCGCGCTCCAAGACCAGGGATGCCAAGCAAGGGCCGCCCCGCAGCGAGGGCATCGTCCCCCTGGGGGGAAGCGGCGCAGCCGCTCAGGGGGGTGATTCACTGTTTCGGCCAGGCGAGGCTGCGGAACTCCCGCCGCAATTCGCCCAGGGCGGCCTCTGGGTGGGGGGCATAGCGCACGCGTTCCAGCCGCAGCAGCCAGTCGGCCACCGCCGCAGCGGGTGCGCCGAATTGTGCCTGCACCCGCTCGGCCATGGCCCGGGGCGGCAAGGTGTCGGGCAATGCCATGCCTGCGCGGGCCAGACGCTGGCGCGCGCGGGCCAGCAGGCGCAGCCAGGGGTCGTGCTGGCTGCGCTCCCACAGGCTCCAGCCCATGCCTCCGAGGGCCGCCACGACGATCAGGATGCCCAGCACCATGGTCAGGTCCTGCCAGCTGGGCGACTCAAAGCCCAGGGACTTGAGCAGGTCCAGCTGGCGGCTTTGCGTGTAGTTGAGCACCCACTGGTTCCAGCTGTTGTTGACGGCCTCCCACACGGCGCGCAGGTTCTGCGCCAAGCCCGGGCTGATGACCGTGCCCATGGCGGTGGCAAACGCCCCTTGGGGCGCGCGCAGCCGCTGAAAGGCCCCGGTGCGGCCGGGCGACACGGCGCCCGTGGGGTCCACCCGCACCCAGCCCCGGCCGGAGAGCCAGACTTCGGCCCAGGCATGGGCGTCGCTCTGGCGCACGGTCCAGAGCTTGTCCACGGGGTTGCGGTCGCCGCCCTGGTAACCGGTGACGATGCGGGCCGGGATGTCGAGCGCACGCATCAGCACCACAAAGGCCGAGGAGATGTGCTCGCAGAACCCTTCCTTGCGGTCAAACCAGAACTCGTCGGCCGTGTGCTGGCCGTACACGCCGGGCTCCAGCGTGTACACATATCCGCCAGTGCGCAGGCGGTTCAGGGCGGCATTGACGAGCGCCTCGGCGTTGTCTTGCGCGGGGTTGGGGTTGAGCTGTGGGTCGTTGCGCAGTTGCTGGGCCAGCGCCAGCGTGCGGGGATTGAAGCCGGTGGGCAGCTCGGTATAGGTGCGCAGGGCGGCGTTGGGGGCGCTGGGGCCATGGGCAAACTGCGTGTAACTCTCGGCCTTGTAGCGCACCACGTCGGTCACGGCGCGGGTGGTCAGCCACTGCAGGTCCTGCGTCATGAAGGTCTCCATGCCAGCCACTGCGGGCTTGTCCACCGCAGCGTCCAGCAGCAGCAGCCAGGGGCGCTGGTGGGGCTCCAGCGTCACTTCGTAGCGCACGGGCTGGCCTTGCACGCGCAGATTGGCGACGGTGCTGGCGCGTGCCTGCGAGTAATCGCCGGGGCGGGGCGACACCGGGTGCCATTCGACGCCGTCGAAGGTGCCGAACACGGGGCCGCGGAAGTACAGGTCGCTCTGCGGTGGCGCGGCGCCGTCAGGGGTGTCAAACCGCACGCGCATGGCCACCGTGTCGTCCAGCGCCAGCTCGGCAATGTTGCCTACCTTCATCACACCCGACAGGCCGCTGCGGCCGCTCATGGTGTCGCTGGGCATGCCCCACAGCGGCGCCATGCGCGGGAACAGCATGAACAGCGCCGCCATGATGGGCGCGCCCAGCAGCGCCATGGTGCCTGCTGTGCGTAGTGCCTGCGAAAGCGGTGGCCGCCCCACAGGCATGTGGGCGTTGACCAGGGCCGTGAGCAGCCCCAGCAGCGCCACCAGCATGGCAGCGGCCGTGAACAGCGACTGCGAGAAGAAGAAGTTGCTGAGCATCGTGAAGAAGCCCAGGAAGAAGACCACCAGCGCGTCGCGCCGCGCGCGCAGTTCCAGCATCTTGAGCGCCAGCAGCATCACGATCAGCGTCACCCCTGCATCGCGGCCCAGGATGGTGCGGTGGGTGTACAGCGTGCCCGCCACCGCGATCACCAGCGGAACGGCCAGCACCCAGCGCGTCGGCAGCGGGCGGCCCTTGAAGGCCAGCCAGCCGCGCCACAGCATCAGTCCGGCCGCCAGCAGGCTCGCCCATACAGGCAACACGTTGACCTGCGGGGCGATGACCCACGCAATCACGGCGAGCAGGAACAGCGTGTCGCGCGCGTCGCGCGGCAGTGCGTTGAGCGTCTGACGCAGGGTCATGGCTGCGCGGTGGAACGGGGGAGGATGGATTTCATGATGCTATTTATTTGATAGCTATTAGGGCAATAAGAATATGCGCTTGGAGCCGATAGGGGCCAAATTCGGCAGGAATGGGCAGTGGCAGGTCAACACAGGGCCAACGCCTCCAGGCAGCGGCGGCGGTGGGCGGCCCCCGTGTCGGGCGCGATCTCGGTGCCGGGCAGGCGCAGGCCATAGTCCAGGCCCAGGCGGTCGGCTTGCAGCACCCAGGCCGTCAGGCGCGACACGCGTGCCTCATGGTTGGGCAAGGCGGCGTGGGCCAGGTCCAGCCACAGCTCGTGCCGCTGGGCCTGTTGCGCGTCACGGCTCACCAGGTCATCGGTGCCGGTGGCCAGCGACTTCGCCGCCTTCTTCCAGACCACCAGTTTGAGCGGGTCGCCCCGCCGGTAGGCCCGCACGCCGTCGAATTCGCCAATGCCCTGCGACGGCGCATTGCCCGTGCCCCCTGCGCGGGGCTCGCCCGGCGGCAGGGGTTGTGGCGGCACCTCGGGCGCGGGGTACACCAGCACCTCGGCAGCAGGGCGCCAATAGGTCCACACGCGGAAGGTGCCCAGCGGAAACCGCGTTTCAGCCGTCAGTGTGGGCACGCGGTGCAGCCCCCGGCGCCCGGGCTGGAAGGCCACCTGCACGCTGGCCTGGCCCTGGGCGGGCACGTCGGTCCAGGCCCAGTGGTGTTCGGCCTTGCCGGTGCCGTGCACCGCCAGGGCAATGCCATAACGCGGCGACTTGCGATCACTGGACAGCTGGATCTCAAACGCCGTGCTGGTGCCCAGAAAATGTGGCTCGGGTGCCTTCAGGTGCAGCGTCAGCCCGCGCAGGTTGGCGTGGCAGATGTGCATGCCCACCACCGCGCTGCCAGCCAGCAAAAAGGTCAGCAGGTAGCCCAGGTTGAGCTGGTAGTTGATGGAGGCCACCAGCAGCACCACGAGCGTGAGCGCCAGCATCCAGCCCGAGCTGGTGGGCAGGATGTAGACATTGCGCTGGGTGAGCTGCAGCGTGTCGGACAGCGGCAGACGTGCCTGCCACCAGCGCTGGAAGCGCCTGCGAAGGCGCGCCACGGGGCTGAGCCGCGCGGCCAGGCCGCGCCAGCCCGTGGTCGTCGTGAGGGAAGGGTGGGCGGCGGATTCCATCGATCAGGGCAGCGGCACGGCATCGACCATGGCGCGGACCTGCTCGACCGCGCCGCGCCCGGCGTCGCCCACGGGCACCAGGCGGTGGGCAATGGTTTGCGGCAGCACGGCCTGCACATCGTCCGGCGCCACATAGTCGCGCCCGCTGATGAGCGCCTGGGCCTTGGCGGCGCGCAGCATGGCAATGCCCGCGCGGGGCGACAGGCCCTGCAAGAACCAGCGGCCCGAGCGGGTGGCGGCGATCAGGTCCTGCACGTAGTTGAGCAGGGGGTCTGCGGTGTGCACGGCCTGCACCTGGCGCTGCAGCTCGGCCAGTTCTTCGGCGGACAGCAGGGGCAGCAGGCTGCTCACCATGTCGCGCCGGTCGGCGCCCGACAGCAGCAGGCGCTCGGCGGCGCGGTCGGGGTAGCCGATGGAGATGCGCATCAAGAAGCGGTCAAGTTGTGACTCGGGCAGCGCAAAGGTGCCCAGCTGGTCGTGTGGGTTCTGGGTGGCGATCACGAAGAAGGGGTGGGGCAGGGCGCGGGTTTCGCCCTCGACCGACACCTGCTTTTCTTCCATGGCTTCCAGCAGGGCGCTTTGCGTCTTGGGGCTGGCGCGGTTGATTTCGTCGGCCAGCAGCACCTGGGCAAACACCGGGCCGGGGTGGAACACAAAGGCTTCCTTGCCACGTTCGTATACCGACACGCCGGTCAGGTCGCTGGGCATGAGGTCGGCAGTGAACTGGACGCGTGAAAACTGCAGCCCAAAGGTGTGGGACAACGCGTGCGCCAGTGTGGTCTTGCCCACACCCGGCACGTCCTCAATGAGCAGATGCCCCCCCGCCAGCAGGCAGGCCACGCAGTCCTGAACCTGGGCCTTTTTGCCCACGATCACCGTGTTAAGCTGATCCAGAAGCGATTTGATCTTGTGCTGTGCATTCATGGCACGACGTTATCCGAAAAACGGCAAAAAATGCGAGACGCGGGGACAAGACTGTGAGCAAGACGGGCTATTTCACCCATCGGGATTGTTGGAAGCACGAGATGGGCCCGGGCCACCCCGAATGCCCCGAGCGGCTGGATGCGATTGAAGACCGTTTGCTGGTCACCGGCGTAGGGGATGCGCTGGAGCGCTACGAAGCCCCGGAAGCCTCGCTGGCTGACATCGAACTGGCCCATGGCCGCATGCACATCGCCGCCTTGCGCGGGATGTCTGACCGGCTCAACGAAGAGCTGATGGCCGGCGGCCCCAGCTACGCGCAGATTGACACCGACACCTCCATCAACGCCCACACCTGGAAGGCGTCGCTGCGTGCTGCGGGTGCCGCGCTGGCCGCCACCGACGCGGTGATGGCGGGCGAGGTCGAAAATGCCTTCTGCTCCGTGCGCCCCCCGGGGCACCATGCCTGCCGCGACAAAGCGATGGGCTTTTGCTTTTTCAACAACGTGGCGGTGGCGGTGAAATATGCGCTGCAGCGGTACAACCTGCAGCGCGTGGCGGTGGTGGACTTTGACGTGCACCACGGCAATGGCACGGAGGACATCCTGGCCAATGACCCGCGGGCGCTGATGGTCAGCATCTTCCAGCATCCGTTCTATCCCTACAGCGGCGACCACGATCCCGCCCCCAACATGGTCAACGTGCCGGTGCCCGCGTACACACGCGGCATGGACATCCGCGAGATCATCGAGATGATGTGGATGCCCCGGCTGGAGGCCTTCAAGCCCGAGATGATTTTTGTGAGCGCCGGTTTTGATGGCCACCGCGAGGACGACATGGGCCAGCTGGGCCTGACCGAGCAGGACTACACCTGGATTACCCAGCGCGTGAAGGACGTGGCCCGGCGCTACTCGAAGGGCCGCATCGTGTCGTGCCTGGAGGGTGGCTACGTGATGGGGCCGCTGGCGCGCAGTGTGGAGGCACATTTGCGGGTCCTGGCCGATCTTTGACTCCCCCTGAGCCGCCTGCGGCGTCTCCCCCCCTGAGGGGGGCGCCACCCGTGGCCTGGCGGAGCCAGCTCCACGGTGGCACTGGCCTCATGCGCGCCTGTTTCAAACGCCCCTCGCATTGCTGTGCACAGGAGAAACAACATGACGATTCCAAATTCTGACGAGCTGCTGCTGATCACCCGTGATACGCGCGGCGTGGTCACCTTGACCCTGAACGACCCGGCACGCTTCAATGCGCTGGGTGCAGAGATGCTGTCTGCGCTGCAACAGGCGCTGGACGATGCGGGCCGCGATGAGGCTGTGCGCGTGGTTGTGCTGGCCGCAGCAGGCAAGGCCTTCTGTGCGGGGCACAACCTCAAGGACATGGCGGCGAACCCGGACCTGGCGTACTACCAAAAGCTGTTTGCGCAATGCAGCCGCATGATGCTGACCATCCACAAGCTGCCAGTACCCGTGATCGCCAGGGTTCAGGGCATGGCGACGGCCGCAGGCTGCCAGCTGGTGGCGCAGTGTGACCTGGCCGTGGCGGCCGACAGCGCGAGTTTTGCCACCAGTGGCATCCATTACGGCCTGTTTTGTGCCACGCCGAGCGTGCCGCTCGTGCGCAATGTGCCCGCCAAGCGGGCGATGGAAATGTTGCTCACCGGCGACTTCATGGATGCGCCCACTGCACTCGCGCAAGGGCTGGTGAACCGGGCGGTGCCCGCCGATGCGCTGGATGCCGAGGTCGAGCAACTGGTGCAATCCATCCTGCAAAAGCCCCGTGTGGCCGTGGCCATGGGCAAGGCGCTGGTGTATCAGCAGCGCGAGCTGGGCATTGATGCCGCCTACCAGTTGGCAGGCCAGACCATGGCCACCAACATGATGGACGCGGCCGCCCAGGAGGGCGCCCGTGCGTTTGCCGAAAAACGCCAGCCCGCCTGGAAGCGTTGAGGCGCCGCACGATGGACAAGCCGATGCTCGACGACGTGGGCCTGTGGGTGCAGGCCTTTCTCAGCCCCACGGTGCTGGTGGAACTGGCTGTTTTGGCAGTCTGCGTGGGCTTGGCCTGGGGGCTGGTGGCGCTGCTGCAGCGCGGCCTGCGCCGGGGCGACCCGCGCTCCATCCTGTTTGGTGTGCGGATCGTGGATGGCGCGCTGTTCCCGCTGGTGCTGCTGAGTCTGGCCTACATCGCGCGCACCCTGCTGCACCATTGGGTGGCGCTGGCGGCTTTCAAGATTGCGATCCCGGTGCTGGTGGCGCTGGTGGTCATTCGCATTGGCGTGAAGGTGCTGCAGGTGGCCTACCCGGACGCTGCCTGGGTGCGGCCCATCGAGCGCTCCATCTCCTGGATGGCGTGGCTGGGCATGGTGCTGTGGGTCACCGGACTGCTGCCGCTGGTGCTGGACGAGCTGGACCAGATCCACTGGAAAGTGGGCGGGGCGACGCTGTCGGTGCGCACCATCATCGAAGGGGCGGTCACCGCAGCGGCAGTGCTGCTGATTGCCCTGTGGATCTCGGCGGCCATCGAGTCGCGGCTGCTGCGCTCGGCCACAGGTGCCGAGCTGTCGCTGCGCAAGGCGGTGAGCAACGCGGTGCGGGCGCTGCTGGTGTTTGTGGGGTTGCTGGTGGCCTTGTCGTCGGTGGGCATCGACCTGACTGCGCTGTCGGTACTGGGCGGTGCGGTCGGCGTGGGCATTGGCTTTGGCCTGCAGAAGCTCGCGGCCAACTATGTGAGCGGTTTTGTGATCCTGGCCGAGCGCAGCATGCGCATCGGCGACAACGTCAAGCTCGATACGTTCGAGGGGCGCATCACGCAAATCAATGCCCGCTACACCGTCATACGCTCGCCCTCGGGGCGCGAATCCATCGTGCCCAACGAACTCTTGATCACCCAGCGGGTGGAAAACCTGTCGCTGTCAGACCCGCGCGTGTGGATGTCCACCGTGGTCAGCGTGGCCTATGAGAGCGATGTGGACAAGGTGGCCCAGTTGCTCACCGATGCCGCCCTGGTCAGCCCGCGCGTGCTGCGCGACCCCGCCCCCAGCGCCGCGCTGTCGGCCTTTGGGGCCGATGGGCTGGAGTTCACCGTGGGCTTCTGGATTGCAGACCCTGAAAACGGATCCCTGGGACTGCGCTCGGACATCAACCGGGCCATCCTGAGTGCGCTGCGGGCCCACCAGATCGAAATCCCTTACCCCCAGCGGGTCATGCATGTGCAGGTCGATGGCGCAGTCCCTGCAGCGATGTCGCCGGGCGGGGCGCCCGCGCCAGCACCGGCTTCGGCGGGTTGATCCGGTTGCAGGGTGATACCCCGGCGGGCGCCCGGTAGCGCAGGCGACAGCAAACTCTAGACACTGTCCGGGTTCACTCGCCTATAATTCACAAAAAGCACGATCGTTCTTTTTTATGATTGTGCAGTCTGTGTGGTGGCTCCGTAGCGCTTTCGCTGCAGTGCGACATAGAATGTTCTAGTTTACGTAAACGTCAATTCAACCAACTCTCTAGGAGCCGCAGCAATGAAGGTCTTGGTCCCTGTCAAGCGCGTGGTGGACTACAACGTGAAGGTCCGCGTGAAGTCGGACAACACGGGTGTA
>NZ_QAIM01000406.1:30502-31124 GCF_003061035.1 Acidovorax sp. HMWF018 | reverse complement strand
GAGCATGAACCCCTTTGACGAAATCGCCGTTGAAGAGGCCGTGCGCCTGAAAGAAAAAGGCCTGGTGACCGAAGTCATCGCAGTCTCCTGCGGCGTGGCCCAGTGCCAGGAAACCCTGCGCACAGCCATGGCGATTGGTGCCGACCGCGCCATCCTGGTCGAGACCGACGTGGAACTGCAGCCCCTGGCCGTGGCCAAGCTCCTGAAGGCCCTGGTGGACAAAGAGCAACCCTCGCTCATCATCCTGGGCAAACAAGCCATCGACGACGACGCCAACCAGACCGGCCAGATGCTGGCGGCCCTGGCCGACCTGCCCCAGGCCACGTTCGCCAGCAAGGTTGAACTGGCTGCAGACAAGGTCAGCGTGACCCGCGAAGTGGACGGCGGCCTGGAAACCCTGGCCCTGACCCTGCCCGCAGTCATCACCACCGACCTGCGCCTGAACGAGCCCCGCTACGTCACCTTGCCCAACATCATGAAGGCCAAGAAAAAGCAGCTCGATACCGTCAAGCCCGAAGACCTCGGTGTGGACGTGGCTCCGCGCCTGAAGACCCTCAAGGTGACCGAGCCCGCCAAGCGCGGCGCTGGCATCAAGGTGGCCGACGTGGCCGCCCTGGTCGAA
>NZ_QAIM01000406.1:26611-30492 GCF_003061035.1 Acidovorax sp. HMWF018 | reverse complement strand
ACACGACAACGCGTCCATCAAGGGCGCCACGCTGAACACCGTCACGGCCGCCGTCGCCTGCGGCGGCGACGTGCACGTGCTGGTGGCCGGCCACAACGCCGGAGCTGCTGCACAAGCCGCCTCCAAAATAGCCGGTGTTGCCAAGGTCATCCACGCCGACGCCCCTGGCCTGGAACACGGCCTGGCAGAAAACGTCGCCGCGCAAGTGCTCGCCATCGCATCCAACTACAGCCACATCCTGTTCCCCGCCACTGCCAGCGGCAAGAACGTGGCCCCCCGCGTGGCGGCCAAGCTCGATGTGGCCCAGATCAGCGACATCACCAAGGTGATCGCAGTCGATACGTTTGAGCGCCCCATCTACGCCGGCAACGCCATTGCCACCGTGCAAAGCCAAGATGCCGTCAAGATCATCACCGTGCGCACCACCGGCTTTGACGCCGCAGCCGCCACCGGTGGCAGCGCACAAGTTGAAACCGCCGCCGCCACGGCCGACGCCGGCAAGAGCAGCTTCGTGGGCAGCGAAATCGCCAAGAGCGACCGCCCCGAGCTGACCGCCGCCAAGATCATCGTCTCCGGTGGACGCGCGCTGGGCAGCAAGGAAAAGTTCGACGAAGTCATGACGCCCCTGGCCGACAAGCTGGGCGCCGCCCTGGGTGCCAGCCGCGCGGCGGTGGACGCGGGCTACGCGCCCAACGACTGGCAAGTGGGCCAGACCGGCAAGATCGTGGCACCGCAGTTGTATGTGGCTGCCGGTATCTCGGGTGCCATCCAGCACTTGGCGGGCATGAAGGACTCCAAGGTGATCGTGGCGATCAACAAGGACCCTGAGGCACCGATCTTCAGCGTGGCCGACTACGGGCTGGAAGCGGATCTGTTCACGGCTGTGCCTGAACTGGTCAAGGCCCTGTAAGAACGCCCCTGTGCACACAAAGGCATCGCTCGCGATGCCTTTTTTTTGACGAAATTTCGCTTTCCCGGAGACACCCATGAGCTACACCGCCCCCGTCAAGGACATGCTGTTCGCCATCGAGCACCTGGCCAACATTGAACAGATCGCGCAAATCCCCGGTTTTGAAGATGCCGGGCTGGACACGGCAGCCGCCGTGCTGGAAGAGTGCGCCAAGTTCAATGAAGGGGTGCTGTCGCCGCTCAACTGGGAAGGCGACAAGAACCCGTCGAGCTGGAAAGACGGCGTGGTCACCACCACCCCCGGCTTCAAGGAAGCCTTCCGCCAATATGGCGAAGGCGGCTGGCAAGGCCTGCAGCACCCCGCCGACTTTGGCGGCCAGGGCCTGCCCAAGACCATCGGCGCGGCCTGCATCGAGATGACCAACAGCGCCAACATGAGCTTTGCGCTGTGCCCGCTGCTGACGGATGGCGCCATCGAGGCGCTGCTGACAGCAGGCAGCGATGAACTCAAGGCCACCTACCTCGAAAAGCTGGTGACCGGCGAGTGGACTGGCACCATGAACCTGACCGAACCCCAGGCGGGCTCGGACCTGGCCCTGGTGCGCACGCGTGCAGAACCCCAGCCCGACGGCACCTACAAGATTTTCGGCACCAAGATCTTCATCACCTACGGTGAGCACGACATGGCCGAGAACATCATCCACCTGGTGCTGGCCCGCGTGCAGGGCGCGCCGGAGGGCGTCAAGGGCATCAGCCTGTTCGTGGTGCCCAAGTTCATGGTCAACAAGGACGGAAGCCTGGGCGCGCGGAATGACGCGCATTGCGTGAGCATCGAGTACAAGCTGGGCATCAAGGCATCGCCTACGGCCGTGCTGCAGTTTGGCGACCACGGCGGCGCGGTGGGCTACCTGGTGGGCCAGGAGAACCGGGGCCTGGAGTACATGTTCATCATGATGAATGCGGCCCGCTACGCCGTGGGCATGCAGGGCATCGCGATCTCCGAGCGCGCCTACCAGAAGGCCGTTCAGTACGCGAAAGACCGCGTGCAGAGCCGCCCCGTGGACGGCAGCATCAACGCCAGCGCCGCCATCATTCACCACCCTGACGTCAAGCGCATGCTCATGACCATGCGCGCTACCGTTGAGGGTTGCCGCGCCATGGCCACGGTGGCGGCTGCGGCGTTTGATGCCGCACACCACCACCCCGATGCCGACACGCGCAAGCAGAACCAGGCGTTCTATGAATTCATGGTGCCGCTGGTCAAGGGCTACAGCACCGAGACCAGCCTGGAAGTGACCAGCCTCGGTGTGCAGGTGCATGGTGGCATGGGCTTCATCGAAGAAACCGGCGCGGCCCAGTACTACCGCGACGCCAAGATCCTGACCATCTACGAAGGCACCACCGCCATCCAGGCCAACGACCTCGTCGGCCGCAAGACGGCACGCGATGGCGGGCAGGTGGCCAAGGGCATCGCCGCGCAGATCGAGAAGACCGAGGCCGACCTGCTGGCCAGTGGCACGCCCGCTGCGCTGGCCGTGGCCAAACGCCTGACGGCGGCGCGCAAGGCGCTGCTCGACGTGATCGACTTTGTAGCCGGTGGCACCAAGGCCCAACCCAACGCCGTGTTTGCGGGCAGCGTGCCCTACCTGATGCTGGCGGGCAATGTGGTGGCGGGCTGGCAGCTGGCACGCAGCCTGCTGGTGGCGCAAGACCTGTTGCACAAGGGACAGGACGAAGCCTTCATGCGCGCAAAAATCACCACGGCCCAGTTCTATGCCGACCACATCCTGGTGAAGGCACCAGGCCTGCGCGACAGCATTGTGGAAGGCGCGGCCAGCGTGACCGAGCTGGCGCTGGAAGCCTTCTGAAGGACTGGCGTGCCGTGAGGAGACAGGCCACCTGCGGGGCAGGGGCCTTGATATAAAAATGATAGCTACGGACGCATGATTCACTTGCGCATCCGGCCTATTCCATCCCTATTCTTGTTCTGGAAGTTGTTGCCATGTCCAAACTGCCTCCCGTGTTGCAAAACCTGTCGCTGCCCGTCATCGGCTCGCCGCTGTTCATCATCAGCAACCCCAAGCTCGTGATCGAGCAGTGCAAGGCCGGTGTGGTGGGCTCCATGCCCGCGCTCAATGCCCGCCCTGCCGAACTGCTGGACGAGTGGCTGGCCGAGATCACCGAAACCTTGGCGGCCTACAACAAGGCGAACCCAGACAAGCCTGCTGCGCCGTTTGCCATCAACCAGATCGTGCACAAGAGCAACGACCGGCTGGAGCACGACATGCAGGTGTGCGCCAAGTACAAGGTGCCGATCATCATCACCAGCCTGGGTGCGCGCGAGGACGTGAACCAGGCCGTGCATGCCTGGGGCGGCGTGGTGCTGCACGACATCATCAACAACAAGTTCGCGCACAAGGCGATTGAGAAGGGCGCTGACGGCCTGATCGCCGTGGCGGCCGGTGCTGGTGGTCATGCTGGCACCAAGAGCCCGTTTGCGCTGATCCAGGAAATCCGCCAGTGGTTCGACGGCCCGCTGGCGCTCAGCGGCTCTATTGCCAGTGGCGGCGCGGTGCTGGCTGCACAGGCCATGGGGGCGGACTTTGGCTACATCGGTTCGGCCTTCATCGCCACCCATGAGGCCCGCGCCAGCGAGGCCTACAAACAAGCCATCGTGGACGGCAACTCGGACGACATCGTCTACAGCAACCTGTTCACGGGCGTGCATGGCAACTACCTGGCGCCCTCGATCCGCGCGGCCGGCATGGACCCGGACAACCTGCCAGAGTCCGACCCCAGCAAGATGAACTTTGGCGGCGACGCCAAGAAGGCCTGGAAGGACATTTGGGGCTGCGGCCAGGGCATCGGCTCCATCAATGCCGTGACCAGCACCGCCGAACTGGTCGCCAAGCTGCGCAGTGAATACGAGGCGGCCCGGGCCCGTCTCAAGCTCTGAATCTGCGCTCTGTGTG
>NZ_QAIM01000406.1:11195-26601 GCF_003061035.1 Acidovorax sp. HMWF018 | reverse complement strand
GAAACCCGCGTGAGGAGGAGAAGCCCCCTACCGATAATGGTGATGAAAAATAATCAATGAATGCCGGTGCCACGTTCGCCGGCCTTGTCACCATGTTGCGAGGGAGATGCCTGATGTTCCGTGCTTTTGTGTGCCTGCTGGCCGTGTGCGCCACCACCTTGGTTCATGCCCGCAATGAAGGCGTGACCGCCGATGAAATCCGGCTGGGTGCCTCGGTCGTGCTGTCGGGACCGCTCGGGCCGCAGACGGCGCAGTACGGCGAGGGCTCGCGACTGCTGTTCGACGCGGTGAACGCGCAGGGCGGGGTACATGGCCGCATGATCCGGTACACCACACTCGATGATGCTTTCGACCCGCAAAAGGCCGTGGAAAACACGCGCCAGCTGCTGGAGAACGACAAGGTGTTCATGATTTTCCATAGCACCGGTACGGCGCAGACAGCGGCCATCCTGCCGCTGATCAAGGAGCAGCGCACTGTGCTGTTTGGCCCCGTCACAGGTGCCTCGGTGTTCCGGGAGGCGTTCAATCCGTATGTGTTCCATGTGCGTGCGGGTTATGCGAATGAGGCCAGCAAGATCGTGTCGCAGCTGCGCCAGCAAGGCATCACCCGTGTGGCGGTGTTCTTTCAGGACGACGGCCTGGGCAAGACACTGGCAGGTGAGCTCAAGAAGGCTTCGGACGAGGAGAAGCTGCCCTTTGTGGCCGAGATCAAGGTGGACCCCAAGCAGCCCGACTTTGCCGCCGCCGCACAGGCGACCGAAAAAGCCCAACCCCAGGCTGTGATCGTGGCGACCGGCGGCACCACTTTCACGAGCTACATCAAGGCGGTACAGGCCACGGCGGCGCGTCCTGCCTACTACGGGTTCTCCGTGGCCAGCATGGACGTGATCCAGCGCGAACTCAGGGACAAGGCGCGGGGCATCATCCTGGCGCAGATCATGCCTTCGCTGCGCAACACCACTATCCCGGTGGTGGCCGAATATCTGAGCCTGCTGCGCGCCAAGTCGCCCGGCGCTCAACCCTCGGCTTCGCAGTTCGAAGGTTTTGTCCACGCACGCTTGCTGGTGGAAGGGCTACGCCGCACGGGGCGCAACCTGACTACCGAGTCGTTCTCCAAAACGATGGAGGACGCGGGTGAAATTGCTTTCGGTCGTTTCAGCGTGAAGTATTCGCCGCGCAACCACAATGGGTCGACCTATGTGGAGCTGGCTATCGTGGACGCGGAAGGCAGTCTGCGTTACTGAGGGTCTCCACGCCTCGCGCGGTGGGCGGACTCTTGTTCATCGAGCCCGCTGCAGGTGATGGCAGACCAGCGGGAGACAGTGCAGCTGTGCAAAAAATCCTCTAACGGAGGACAATAGCGGGTTTTGCTGTTCCATCCTCGGTCCAGTTCGTCTTGCTGCTTTGTGCAGCAGGCGAATCAGCGCGGAGGGAATCCGGATATCCAGCGGCGCGCTGTCCGCAGGGATTCAACACCTCGCCCTATGTCCTCGTCCACATCCCGCACACCCTTGATCGACATGATCAAGGGCATGGCTTGCGCCACCATCGTGTGGCACCACTTGGCCTTTTATGGCCCGATGTCCGACATCGCCCATCCCTTGGCTCCATCACTCATAGCGTGGCTATATGACTATGGGCGCATGGCGGTGCAGGTGTTTCTGGTGTTGGGTGGGTACCTGGCTGCTGCGAGCCTTGCGCCCCAGGGCTTTGCGCGTTTCGATCATGCGGGCACCGCCATTGCCAAACGCTTCGTGCGGCTGGTGGTGCCTTATGCCGTGGCGTTGATGCTGGCGGTGGTGGTCGCCGCCCTCGTGCGACCTTGGATGGAGCACCACTCCGTGCCCGACCAACCCACCTTGTCCCAACTGTTGGCGAACGCCTTGCTGCTGCAGGATATCGTGGGTGAAGGCGCTTTGTCGGCTGGCGTGTGGTACGTGGCCATCGACTTTCAACTCTTTGCGCTGACTGTGCTGATGCTGGCCGGTGTACGTGCGCTGCCTGTGCGCTGGGTACAGCACCATGCAGCGGCCTTGTCGCAGGGGCTGGTGCTGTTGGCGACTGCTGCCTCGCTATGGGTTTTCAACCGCATCGTGGGGTTGGACATGTGGGCGCTGTACTTTTTTGGTGCCTACGGCCTGGGCATGTTGGCCTACTGGGCGGTGCGGGCGCCGCAGGCGCAGGCATGGGTCTGCCTCATGGCGCTGCTGGTGGGGGCAGCGCTGGCGGTGGATTTCCGGGCACGCATTGCCGTGGCTGCGGTCACGGCCTTGTGCCTGGTGGTGGCCATGCGCTCTGCGCGCATGCGCAGCTTTTCCGGTGTGTCGCCGCTCGTAAAGCTCGGCCAGATGTCGTACTCGGTGTTTCTGGTGCACTTTGCCGTGTGCTTGCTTGTGAACGCGGTGGTCAGCCACCTCTGGCCTGCATCACCAGCGCTGAACGCCGTGGGCATTCTCCTGGCGTTTGGGCTGTCGCTGGCAGCTGGGCGTCTGTTGTATCTGCGAGTGGAGCGTCATGTGCCATCGTGGTCCACGGCCCTGCGCTGGCAACTGGGATTGGTGGGGGCCGGCATGCTGGTGGTCATTACCAGCAACTGGGCGTAGCCCCTAGGCTGGGACCGCAGGGGCGGGCCGACTGGGCTGTCTTTTTGAGCGCGCTATATCCTTCAGCTCAGTGCAGTGCTATCGCAAAAGCTTGCGTTCCCGCCGTTTGCGCTGCTTGTCCAGAAACCACGCCATGAAGGGCAGCAGCAGCATCGAGCCGGGGATCACCCAGATAAAAAGATAAGGGCTGACCGAAGACGCGGACCGCATCACATCCCGCAGGTGGGCTCGTTCCTCGGCACTCCAGGTGCCCTGGCGGCGCTGCTGCACCAGCCAGACCACCGAGCCTTTCATGGTGGCCATCTCGCGGCGCAAGCGGCTCTTTTCCCGGCTGTTGCCCGCGAGAAAAGAACAAAACCACTCCGGCGCGCGCTCCATGCGGCGCTGGAATGCCAGGGTTGAATCCGGGTCAAACTTATCGTCGGTGCTAGGAGTTTCGGCGGAGTGGGGGACCATAGTGACTATCGTTTCTCTTCTGATACGAAATGTGCCGAATAAAGTTCTGACTTTCGGCTTCGATAGCTATCTGATATGGCAGCAGTTTAAAGGGCTGCCGCCTGCTTCAAAAGGCTTTCGCAAGATGGAAGGTGAGACCTGAAATGGCTCCTAGCGGGGGCGAAGACGATCAGCCGCAGCCGCGAGTTCAAGCTCGGAGCGATCAGTTTGGCCACGGAGCGCGTGGTGACCGTGGCGGTACAGTAGCAGGGCTAGCCCTGTGTGCTGAAAGATGGAGCAACTTATGTGCTAGCAAGCGCCTCGCGTCCGCCCCACGCGCTAGGGCTCGCCTGAGGATTGATACGAGGGGGCCGACAAAGTGAGGGAGCGCCAGTTCTAGGGAGATGCACTTAACCAGCAGTGAGTGGCCGAACTCCCCTTTAGCTTAAACGTAGAAGGCTGGCTGTGCATCTGACAGAGGTACTGGATCCAGACTCGCATCGCGTCGTGGGCGGGCGGATGCAAGAGAGCGTGTTCTACAGCTCGTGGTGGACGCGCCGGTGATGGCGGTCTTACAGTAGGGAAAACCGGTGGCACTGCTGCGTTACTCAGGTAAGGGCACTAGGTACACGAACTTCCACCTCCAGTAGCTGCTGCGTGAGCCCGGCGTCGCCGTTAGCATGAGCCGTGCGAACGAGGTCTCGGTTACCTCAGCGACGGAGAGTTTCTTCAGTGCAATGAAGCCAAGCGCATCGCTGTGGTGCATCGCAGCAGAGAGCATGCTCGGGCTGCCGTGTTCGCTTACATCGACCGGTTCTATAGTCTGAGTCGCCTGCGTACTATGCTTGGCCGCGTTCACACCACAAGGTTTGGGCAAGCGCAAAAAGCTAACGTTGGCGTCAACGAGACCGGCTGCCGCCCAAGGTGTGATATCGAGTTCAGCCGCTAGGTCACAAAAGTGATGGACGGTGGTGTTGGCCCTCTTAGCGGGAGTGACGCAGTGATCGGCGTTGCGATAATCTGACTATGACTACAGATGCCCCAGTTTCAATTGGCAGACGATCAACAGGCTTTACGTTGATCGAGTTGCTGGTCTCCCTGGCTTTGGCTGCGATTTTGGGTAGCCTCGCTGCCCCTGCTGTGCGGGATTTCATAGTGCGCAGCAAACTGACCAACCTGAGTGCCGAATTCACTGGAAGTGTGCTGAAGGCCCGTAATGAAGCTGTCAATCGCAACACATGCGTGACGATGTGCATGAGTAGTAGTGCTGGAGATGCTGCTCCAGCTTGCACTACAACTGGCACAGATTGGCAAGTAGGTTGGATAGCATTTCTGAACCCCACTTGCGATAGCGGGGCTAATTCTCCCACTGATTCTATTAATATGCTTCTGGCGCGTCCAAGTATGGGGAGCGATTTTTATCTGCAAACTCAAAATAACAGAAAAAAAATCACATTTAATGCAAGGGGTTCGCCTGGATTAAGTAGTGCGGGGCAATTTGACATCGTTTATCAAAATGTTAGCAATCCTCTGAATGATAAGTACTCTGTCAATATTTGTATGGATGGTTTGGGTCGGACCCGTACTATTCCCTACAGTCAGACATGTGCAGGTTACAACTAGTATTTTTATGACTAAATACGGATGTGCGATGCGGCGCGAAAAAAAATTCTCGTTCAATAAGGGGGTGACCCTGATTGAAATGATGGTTGCCGTGCTTGTATTGTCTATTGGCTTGTTGGGTATTGCGGGCTTACAAGCGGCAACTTCAAAGTACAAGATAAACACGTGGTCCCGTTCGTCTGCCTCTTTGCTGTTGTCCGATCTGTCTGAGCGCGTTCGTATAAATCCTGATGCTGCGGGGACAAGTTTTGCAGGCGAAGGCGTAACAACTGTCTCGGAATATTTGCTGGCTGATGACTGGGCAACTCAACAGGCCTCGGGGTTGACTATCACCACAAATTGTGAAACCACGGCTTGTACTACCTCGCAGCGCGCCACGTACGATTTGTTGATTTGGAGACAGCGAGTGCGAGACAGCATGCCTCAAGGGGCAGCCCTCGTATCGGGTGATCGTCGAAATGGTTTGGACGTGACGATGATGTGGTTTGATAAAGAGCAGGTCGATGATCCGAATAGCGCCACGGCGGCACTTGTTACCGCCCCGGTATGCAGCGGCTCTGAAACGGGAATGGCCCAGCAAACTTGCTGTCCGGCTGCCGCATCTGCTCCTGCAGGAGTCCGTTGTGCCCGATTTACTTTTGTTCCGTGACATATGAACAAGCTAAAAGACTCTCAGCGCGGGCTTACGATAATTGAATTGCTCGTAGCTATGGCAATCAGCCTGGTGATTGTCATTGCAGCTGCGTACATGTATCTCGCCTCTCGCGAATCTCAGCGAGCCATCGATAGGACTAGTGGTAGCCGAGAGACCGGAGTGTTTGTAATGCAAATGTTGGGGCGGGAAATCATGAATGCTGGATTCTATCCTGCAACCTCGCTCCCGATTGCTCCTGATGCGACTCAGCAGGGTATGTACGATACGTATCCACCGCTTCCTGCAGACCCTAGAGTCGCAACAGATTGGCAAAATCCAGCTACAAGTTGGCCTCCAGTAGCGTTTCAAACGGGAGTTTATGGCTGTGACGGTGGCCAATTGGACGTGGCGACCAGTGCGTGTCCTGCGACTGTAGCTACGGCTGCAGACACTATAGTAATCAATTACTTTACCTCAGATACTGCCGAAATGGGTAAGAGCACGGGCAGGCGTTCGGATTGCACGGGTGCTGACGTCGCTCCTGCCGGGACTGGTGGCGATCCCAGCAATGATGAGAGAAAGAAAAATTCGGGTGGCGTACCACCAACGACAGTTGATGAAAAAATACCACCGCGATTGCCTGTGTTCGTGTCCAATCGTTTTACGTTGAGCAGCGTAAAAATTTCTGTTGATCAAAATGATGTAAACACAAAAAGTTTGGCGTGCAGTGGTAACGGCAAGAGCCCGCATGGTACTGCGGATGCAACGGCCTATCAGCCAATTGTGCCTGGGTTGGAAGATCTGCAGTTCACCTATGGGGTATATGCGTCTGGGGATAATTTAACCCCTTCGCGTTACTACACCGCGACGGAGATAAATGCGCTTTCACCCGTAACTATTAATGGTGTGAGTCTGACTGGTTGGCAGCGTGTGACTGCGGTCCGTGTCTGCATTCTGACGCGCACAGTAGGTGGTAATACCAAGATTTCTGAAAAAACAGGTTCTGAACGCACTTATCGAGACTGCGGCGACACTGCAAAAAATCAGCCAGTTGGGGATACGATAATTCGCTATGTAGAGGTTTTTGGGTTGCGCAATAATCTCAAACAATACTACTGAGGCGCAAATGATGCAACATGCAGCAAGAAAAACGCTTTCAGGCGGACTGCGAGATCACTCTCCACATTCTAAAGAGCAGAACGGTGTTGCTTTGGTTGTGGTTCTGCTTTTCTTAGTGGCGATTACTGGTATCAGTGTATGGACCGCTCGGCAGTCCATGCTTGCCGAAGGCATGGCTCGAAATCAAATGGATCAAGAGGCCGCCCGTCAGGCTGCTGAATCTGCATTGAGGGATGCCGAGAGAGATATTGACAATGCACCCTTGGGGGTTTTGATGACTAATGCGTCTTGCCAGCGAAACACTGCAACCACTGATGCCGATGGTCTCAATCCCAGCAGTTTCACCAGCGATTGTGCGCAAGGCCTTTGTCTGAAAGATGATGCGAGTTATGCGCTGAGTGATTGGAGTACTGCAACGTCAACGAACACCTCAGTGGCAGAGCCTTGGTGGCCTACCGGCAAGGGCGGGCTGTGGAATGATGATGAGAGTACCAAGCCCGGGCGCACCCCTGTGAGCAGCTCCAATTGTGCGACTTTTACTGGCGGTGTGCCTTTGGGTACTTACACCGGAGTGCCAGCCATCCGCGGAGTGGCCAAGCAGCCTGAATATTTGATTGAAGTCTTTCAGCGCAAGCATGTTCGAATTAATCTTGAGGAAACTCAGGTAACGTCGACCGGTGAAAAAGCCAACCAATGGTCTACCATGTACCGTATCACTGCCAGAGGATTTGGTTACTCTCAGAGAACACAAGTCGTGCTGCAATCGGTTTTCTTTCCATAATGTAGAAAAATGCGATTTATCGTATCTGATCTAATTTGATAGAGGTGAGTTGTGAAATATTCAAATTTTTCTAGATTAGGATTTTTGGCTGTTGGACTTGCTGGTATAGCTTGCGCGTTTGCGACGCCTGTTCAAGTTTCCACGCCGCAGAACATTATTCCTCCGAATATAGTTACTGCTTCCAATAAGCCCATGATCATGCTCACGGCATCTAAAGATCATTTGCTTTTTGGGCCAGTGTACACAGATTTTGAGGATCTGGACGGTGATGGCGTTATTGATACTACATTCAAGCCCACGTTTCGGTACTATGGATACTTTGATTCGACAAAATGTTATTCGTACGATGCTACGAGCAATCAATTTAATCCTGCCGCAACGGCCGTCCAGACTTCTGTGACTGTTGGATCAGTCACATCTACTAAATATAGTTGTTCTTCTTCGCAATCCCACTGGGCTGGTAATTTTTTGAATTGGGTCACTATGACCCGGTTGGATACCGTCCGGAAGATGCTATACGGCGGATTTCGATCGACGGATACAAATGGCTCCACCGTTTTGATGGGCTCACGGCTGGTGTGGGACGCCCATTCGTTTGTGAAGTATTATAAAGAAGCAGATATTCGTGATTACACGCCTTTCAGCCAGGCAGACCTCATTAAGACTACCGGGCCAAATGCCAACGTCTATGCGGGTTTGAGTATTTGTGTGACTGGTAGCAGTGAAGATCCGAAGGCGTCAGTGCCTGTCATGCGCTTGGTGAAGGGAAACGTGCGCTTCTGGTCGACAGTTGAGATTCAGTTGTGCCGGTGGCGTGGTAGCCCAGACAACTATACCCAAGGTACCTTTGGCCCAAAGCTCGCCCGATTTTACTCCGATGCTGACAAGGGTAACGGTGGTGTAAATCACGAGATAACCATTCCATCGCGTAGTACCGATGGAGCTACATATTCTGGTATTGGTCCAGATTTGAATGTGCGGGTCAAGGTGTGTGATCCCGCGCTTCTTGGCGAAGAGCGTTGCCAAGCCTTCCCGCCGACATCCACTACGAACTACAAACCTTATGGGTTGCTTCAGGAATTTGGTTATCCTCAAAATAGCGGGGATGCTGCGCGGGTAGAATTTGGATTAATTACCGGAAGTTATGATAGAAAAAATACTTCTGGTGCATTGAGAAAAAATATTCGTGATCTCGAAGATGAAATAAATCGCAGTACGGGTGTTTTCTGCCATAGCGCCTCTTCTGGGTGCTCTGCCACCCTGTCTGACGGGAGAACTACTGGCGTTGGTGCCATCAAAGCATTTGATTCGATTGTCTTGTATGGGCGAACCTCGGGTAATAGCTATGGCTCTGGTAACACTCCAAGTGCTTCTGGCGAAACAAATCTGCCGGCATGGGGCAATCCTATTGGGGAAATGATCGTACAGGCTCTCCAATATTACGCTTACGATGGGTCGACACCCACGCCAACCAATCCATCATCCAGCACGGCAGATTCGAGCGTTGGAATGCCTGTTGCGACTTGGAGTGATCCTTTTGCAACCTCTACGGCGAGAGCTAAATACGGGAATAATATTTGTCGACCACTGAATATTCTTGCCTTTTCTTCCAGTGCATTGAGCTTTGATGGCCAGGCTGGCACTCCCTTCACTACTCTGCCCAGTTCCAGTGCAGGTCTTGATTCATTTGTAAACAAAATTGGCGATGCTGAGGGAATTACTGGTACCCTTAGATCCGTCGGATCCGTTTCCGGCAAGGGGTTAACTGCTGCTGATGATCAGAACTCTTGTGCCGCTAAAACGGTCGGCCAGCTGGCGAACGTGAATGGTATTTGCCCAGAAGCGCCTGCCATGGGGGGGACATATCAAGTGGCAGGGGCTGCGCTTTATGGTAATACGACGAAAATTCGCTCTCCTGCCACCCCTCCTGCTGACCTGAATAAGGTCGAAAATGCCCTCAAAGTTAAAACGATGGCGGCTTCCCTTTCTGGTGGTGCTCCCCGCATTGACGTGCCAGTGCCTGGTACCAATCCCAAGAAATACGTATATATCACTCCGGAAAGCGTACAAGGCGGGGGCAAGGTTAGCGCCCCTCTAACATTTGCATCCATCAGCTCTGGTCCAACCTATGGAGCCTTCATTGTTACCTGGAACGATATCTTGATGGGGGGGGACTATGATATGGATATTACTGGATTTCTCCGCTATGACTTGATTGCTAATGCGTCATCCCCATCGGGTTGGGATATTAAAATAACAACTGATATTCCTGGGGTCTGTGGGGGGGCTGCCGGCACACACGGTTTTAGTGTGATCGGTGTTCAGAAGAATGGAGCAAATGCCAATGGCAGATACCTTACCCACCAGCATGGAGGTGGCAGCTCCACGTTTAGTTTGTTGTCCGGAATGCCCTCTACGTCAGAATATTTGTGCGGGGATACGGCCTATCAGAACACCATTCTGACGGGAACTACGAAATACAAAGATACTGTTTGTAGTGTCACGGGCAATGGTGCCACGGGCGATCCAACAATACCGACTCTGGCTAATTACTGCACTGTAAAAAATGCGGATTATTTGGTTGGTATGACTTTCAACATGGTTGGAGAGACGGATGCGCTTATTAAAGATCCCCTCTGGTACGCCGGAAAATATGGCTCTTTCAAGTCCAGCACGAAGAATTCTGATGGAACTTACAGCGATGTGCTGATGCCGTCTACCCAAGATACGTGGGATAGCGTGCGCGCTGACGGAAGTATCGGGTCTGATGGTGTTCCAGATGGATACTTTCTCGCTAGAAGGCCCGAGCTGCTTGAAGCGCAGTTGCGTTACGCGCTTGACGCCGCAGCGAAAAATTCAAACGCTGCACCAGCTATATCTTCGGCACAATTGGTGGCGAATGGTTATAAATACGTAGTTAAGTTTGATAGTGCGACTGTCACGGGAGCCTTGGAAGCATACAGAGTGGATTCTGATGGGGAGTTTGCAGCTTCGCCGACTTGGGAGGCCGGGGCACTCCTTGCTGTCCGTGCGAGCTCTAACGGAGGTAGCACAAGAGCCATCATTACTAACAGTGGGAACGGTGCCACTGCAGGCAGTGCTTTCCGCTGGGCATCTCTGCCGACCGCTTATCAGACAGAAATGACTACTGCCAGTACCAATCCGCTTAGTGCTACCAACGCGCAGCTGGCACTGAACTACATTCGAGGAGATCAGTCCCTCGAGGGGCCAAATGGTTTAAGGCAGCGCGTTGGCGGGTTGCTGGGGCCAGTGGTTAACGGAACCCCATGGATTCAAAGCGCGCCCAGCGCTACTTTGCCGGGGATGACCGCAGATGGTTATGCAACCTTTTTCAATACGCACAAGGGTCGCGATAAGCTGCTTTGGGTAGCTGCTAATGATGGCATGTTGCATGCCTTCAATCCGACGACAGGTGCCGAAGTTTTTGCTTATGTTCCGGGCGCACTTGCGAACCGGCTTGCTGAAATACCTCTGCAACGGGGTACTACTGCTCGTACAAAGTTAAGTGGTTCTGATTTTGTACTATCCGCATCAGTAGAAAATAGACCTACCGGCACAGTTTGGCCGTATGTGGATGGAAATCCTTTCGCCGCTGACGTTAAGGTTGGTAGTGATTGGAAAACATATGTGTTTGGTACTCTGGGTCGTGGAGGGCGTGGGGTATTCGCCTTGGATTCGACCGTGGTCGCGAACTTGACAGAGTCGAACGCGGCTAGCATTTTTAAATGGCAGTTTACTTCGGATGATGATAGTGACTTGGGCTACATCACCGGGGACGTATCTATTCACTCGGCTTCTAATCAGGCGTTGCCTGTTGTGAAATTGAACAACGGAAAATATGCTCTGCTTCTTGGTAATGGTAATAAGTCGTCCTCTGGCAAGTCTGTATTGTTTATCTTGTATATGGAGGGGCCAAACGGTTCGAGTTGGACTGGGCGCTATAAAAAGATAGTTGCCGATACCGGTGCCGGAAATGGGCTTTCTGCGCCTCGATGGGAGGATATCGATGGCAATGGTACTGCTGATGTGGTTTATGCAGGGGATTTGAAGGGTAATCTTTGGAAATTTGATATTTCGGATGCTAATCCAAATAACTGGGGCGTGGCTTTCGGCGGGGCTCCTCTGTATATCGCTACCTATACTAACGCTCTTAATCAAGTGATTCCGTTGCCTATCACCACGTCTCCGCAAATTCTGTACATGGCGAAGGGCGGGTTTATGGTGAATTTTGCTACTGGCAATGCGTTTGAAACGGGTGATTTCCCGAGCATTGGTGTGATTCAGCGCGTATACGGAATATGGGATAGGCCGGGAATGGGTGGGTCAGGGCGAGCCTTGCCGCGGGGGTTGACAACTTTGGCGGCTCGGTCTTACACCCGCGACTCTAATGGTGTTGTTGTGGTCGATTCGGGCGCAGTGCTGGATTGGTCAACCAAGGATGGTTGGTATTTCAACTTGCCAGGGACCTCTGAGGCCGTGCTTTCAGATCCCTCGCTCGATGCGGGTGTCATGACTTTTGTCGCCGTCAGACCAAAATCGACAACCGATGAGTGCTCTTCTACTCCGAACGCGGCTTTGTATACCGTTGACCCAATTTCAGGGCGGGCCGAGCGCAATACTCAAGGAACGATTACTATTTCATCCGTCAAAGTGGTGATTGCTGCAAAGGAAATCGGAGATCAAAAGGTAAAAGTGGTGAATGATAGAACCAAAAAGCCTTTCACCAAGGTTTGCAAAGCAGGCGAACCAGGCTGTACTTGCGTCGGAAGCACTTGCACCAAGGATGCGCCTATTTGTGCTGCAGGACAGCGTGCTAAACGTGTAACAGGTCGAAGTGCGGATGCTGTTTTGTGTACTAGCTCATCTCCTCGACTCCAATGGCGCGAGGTTCCCGGTTTAAGGACTGACCAATGAAATCCAAATATTCTGTTCGGGGTTTTACACTCATTGAACTGATGATTGTTGTGGCCATTATTGCTGTGTTAGCGTCAGTTGCTTATCCTTCTTATAAAGAATATGTGGCGCGATCGAGGCGTGCAGAGGCCAGAGCTGTGCTGGTTGCTGCGCAGCAATGGATGGAGAGGTTCTACACTGAGAACTTTCGATATGACAAGAACAGTGCTGGTGTAGCCGTAACTGATGCAACGCAATTTCCATCGCGATTCAGCGTCTCCCCTATGCCTGGGCAGGGTTCGCCTATGTACGATATTGCAGTTGTTGTGACAAATAACGTCCGAGATGTTTATTCTGTGACGGCTACTCGTAAATCTGGAACTGCTATGGCGTCAGATCGTTGTGGTAATTTTTCTATTGACCACTTAGGGCGTAAAGATTTGTCAAATTATTCTGGATTTTCAAACAAGGCCGCCGCCCTTGAGGCCTGTTGGAAATGAATTTGTCGCCACACAATTGGTAATGGTTCGCGCCCGTCAGTTTTGTTTAACTACATTTGATTTTGTTTTTTAGGTTTCTGAATTGGCTGCTAGATTTTTAATCTGGCAAACTAAACTCCAATGCTGTTGCAACTAACAAGGTACGCTCGTTGACTGATGTCTGGCGGTCTTTCCGCATGGTTCTGTCTTGAAATCAGGCACTCCCTGCCTCAAGTTCAGTGCAATTCGGAGGATATAGACCATGCGTCTCGACAAATTCACCACCAAATTCCAGGAGGCCCTGAGTGATGCCCAAAGCATCGCGCTGGGTAACGACCACGCCTACATCGAGCCGGTACACGTGCTGCAGGCTATGCTGCAACAGGACGATGGCCCCAAGGCGTTGCTGCAGCGTGCGGGCGCCAATGTGCCAGGCCTGCTGGCGGCTGCAGAGGCAGCCGTCAAGCGCCTGCCCCAGGTGCAAGGCAACGACCAGGTACAAGGCGGCCCCGAGCTAGGGCGTGTGCTCCAGGCCACCGAGAAAGAGGCCATCAAGCGCGGTGACCAGTTCATCGCCAGCGAGCTGTTTTTGCTCGCCGTGATCGACAGCAAGGGAGACGCAGCAAAAATCGCCAAGGACAACGGCCTCACGCGCAAGAGCCTGGAGGCTGCCATCGACGCCGTGCGCGGCGGGCAGAAGATGAACAGCGCAGAGGCCGAAGGCCAGCGCGGTGCGCTGGCCAAGTACTGCCTGGATCTCACCGAGCGCGCTCGCCTTGGCAAGCTGGACCCGGTGATTGGCCGCGACGACGAAATCCGCCGTGCCATCCAGGTGCTGCAGCGCCGCACCAAGAACAACCCCGTGCTGATCGGCGAACCCGGCGTAGGCAAGACCGCCATCGTAGAAGGCCTGGCCCAGCGCATTGTGGCGGGCGAAGTACCCGAGAGCCTCAAGGGCAAGCGCGTGCTCAGCCTCGACATGGCCGCGTTGCTTGCGGGTGCCAAGTTCCGTGGCGAGTTTGAAGAGCGCCTGAAAAGCGTGCTCAACGAACTGGCCAAGGACGAAGGTCAGACCATCGTCTTTATCGACGAGCTGCATACCATGGTGGGCGCGGGCAAGGGCGAGGGCGCGATGGACGCGGGCAACATGCTCAAGCCCGCGCTGGCGCGTGGCGAGCTGCACTGCGTTGGGGCCACCACACTCGACGAATACCGCAAGTACATCGAAAAGGATGCGGCCCTGGAGCGGCGCTTCCAGAAGATCCTGGTCGGCGAGCCCACCGTGGAGGCGACCATTGCTATCCTCCGCGGCTTGCAGGAGAAATATGAGGTCCACCACGGCGTGGACATTACCGACCCGGCGATCGTCGCTGCGGCCGAGCTGAGCAATCGCTACATCACGGATCGCTTCCTGCCGGACAAGGCGATCGACTTGATCGATGAGGCAGCTTCCAAGATCAAGATCGAGATGGACTCCAAGCCTGAGGTGATGGATAAGCTCGACCGCCGCCTGATTCAGCTGCAGATCGAGCGCGAAGCGGTGCGCCGCGAGAAGGACGAGTCCTCGCAAAAGCGCTTTGCGCTCATCGAGGAAGAGATCACCAAGCTGCAAAAGGAAATCGCCGACTACGACGAGATCTGGCAGTCTGAAAAGGCCCAGGCGCAAGGTAGCGCTCATGTGCGCGAGGCCATCGACAAGCTCAAGTTCCAGATCGAGGAATTCACTCGCAAAGGCGACTTCAACAAGGTGGCCGAGCTGCAATACGGCAAGCTGCCTGAGCTGGAAAAGCAGTTGAAGGAAGCCCAAGCGCAAGAGGCTGGCAAGGACGGCGCGCCCGCCACGCGCCGCCTGCTGCGCACGCAGGTGGGCGCCGAGGAAATCGCTGAAGTGGTGAGTCGCGCTACGGGCATTCCCGTGGCCAAGATGATGCAGGGCGAAAAAGACAAGCTCCTGCAGATGGAGTCCAAGTTGCACGAGCGTGTGGTGGGCCAGCAAGAGGCGATTGCCGCAGTGGCCAATGCGATTCGCCGTTCGCGCTCGGGGCTGAGTGACCCCAATCGGCCCACTGGATCGTTCCTGTTCCTCGGCCCCACGGGCGTGGGCAAGACCGAGCTGTGCAAGGCGCTCGCGGGTTTCCTGTTTGACAGCGAAGACCACTTGATCCGCGTCGACATGAGCGAGTTCATGGAGAAACACTCGGTGGCCCGTCTGATCGGTGCGCCGCCCGGCTACGTGGGCTACGAGGAGGGAGGCTACCTGACCGAGGCCGTGCGCCGCAAGCCCTACAGCGTGCTGCTGCTCGACGAGGTGGAGAAGGCCCACCCCGACGTCTTCAACGTGTTGCTGCAGGTGCTGGACGACGGCCGCCTGACCGACGGCCAGGGCCGCACCGTGGACTTCAAGAACACGGTGATCGTGATGACGAGCAACATCGGCTCGCATCTGATCCAGGCCATGGTGGGGCAGGATTCGGAAGACATCAAGGAAGCCGTCTGGGGTGAACTCAAGAACCACTTCCGGCCTGAGTTCCTGAATCGCATTGATGAGACCGTGGTGTTCCATGCGCTGGATGCCCAGCACATTGCCTCGATCGCCGAGATCCAGCTGCAGCTGTTGCAATCCCGGTTGGCGAAGATGGATTTGGAGTTGCAGGTGTCCGACGCTGCCTTGGCAGAATTGGCCAAGGTGGGGTTCGACCCCGTGTTTGGTGCGCGGCCGCTCAAGCGGGCGATTCAGCAGCGCATAGAGAATCCGCTGTCCAAGCTGTTGCTGGAAGGGCGATTCCCGCCCAAGAGTGTGATTCCGGTCACCGTCAAC
>NZ_QAIM01000406.1:0-11185 GCF_003061035.1 Acidovorax sp. HMWF018 | reverse complement strand
GTCCTGGAGCCTGGTGTGTTCCAGTTCGGAGTCGCCCCGCAAGAGTAATGTGGGCTCGGGAGGCGGTTGCGGTGTGATTGAGCACCGCAATCTGCATCCCAAGTTGTGAAGGAGAGGTGTCGTTTGAATGATTTTGTTGCGGGTGTCGTGAGCCTTCTGTTGCGTCTGGTCGTCATTGCCATGGGGTTGGTCCTGTTTGCCAGCCTTTTGGTCGCGGCCATGTTGCTTGCGCTGGTGTGGGTGCTGCGTGCAGGCTGGGCGCGCCTGACAGGACGACCGGTGACTCCGTGGGTGATGGGTGTGGACCCACGCACAGGCTTCAGCACGGTCTTTCGGTCTACGCGGCGGTGGTCTGCTGGCCGCCGCGGCAATAGTGCGCCTGAAGGCGCCAGTGAAGACGCCGCCGCATCGCGCCGTGGCGGCATCCTGCCGGGGGCGGCACAGGTCACTGACGTAGAAGCACGCGAACTGCGTTGATGTGGCAGTGGCGGCCGCTGCACTTTGGCTGCCACCAACCCTATCTCGTGAGAGTCCCGTGGTACGAGCGTAAGCCAACGGGCATCAACCCTAGGGCGTCTGCCTTTTTGTGACGCGCCCATCGGGGTGTCTCCTATCATCCATCCATGACACCAGCCGATATCCGCGCACATTTCGATCTTCAGTTCCAGGCCAGCCGTGCGCACGTGGACGTGCCGCTGCTCGTGCGGCGAGAGCGTTTGCTGCGCTTGCGCAAGTTGCTCGATGAGAATGGGCCTGTGCTGGCGGCGGCCGTGCAGGCCGACTTTGGCATGCGGTCACCCCGCCTCACGGAGGTGGCAGACTTCTTGGTGCTGCGCTCCTTGCTGTCGCATACGCTGCGCCACTTGGCAAAGTGGGTCAAGCCCCGAAAGGTGCATACGCCGATTTACCTTCAGCCGGCCCACGCCTTCATCCAGCGCCAGCCCATGGGGGTGGTGGGGGTGATTGCACCGTGGAATTACCCGGTGCAACTGGCCCTGGCACCCGCCATCACCGCGCTGGCTGCGGGCAACCGCGTGATGCTCAAGCCCAGCGAGTTGACGCCCCATACCTCGGCCCAATTGGCGCTACTGGTGGCGCAGTTCTTTGCCCCCGACGAATTCTGTGTGGTGCAGGGAGATGCCAACCTGTCCGCCTTGTTTGCCTCGTTGCCTTTCGACCATCTGGTGTTCACAGGCTCCACGGCGGTGGGCCGCAAGGTGGCGCAGGCGGCAGCTCAGAACCTGACACCGACCACGCTGGAGCTGGGCGGCAAGTCGCCCTGCATCATCGACGGCCATTGCGACATGGCGGATGCGGCTCTCAAGATTGCGCACGGCAAACTGCTCAACGCGGGGCAAACCTGTATAGCCCCCGACTATGTGCTGCTGCCGCGTGGACGTGAGGGCGAGTTTGCGCAGGCTTACCGGGCCGCAGTGGCGCGCCTGTTCCCCACCATCGAGGGCAACGCAGACTACGCCTCCATCATCACGCCTCGGCACCATGCCCGCTTGCGCACGATGCTGCAGCAGGCGCAAACACAAGGGGCAGAGGTGCACACCATCGACCCTAGCGACGGCAAACCTGTGGTGCCCACCGTGGGAACGCTGGGCGACGGTGCAAGCCGCCAGATGCTGCCCACGCTGGTGTTTGGTGCCACGTCGCAAATGCAGCTCATGCAGGAGGAAATTTTTGGTCCCATCCTGCCCGTGATCTCGTACGAGCGGCTGGACGATGCCATTGCCCACATCAACAGCGGGCCCCGCCCGTTGGCGCTTTATTGGTTTGGCCAGAGCGAGGCCGTGCGCGACGATGTGCTGCGCCGCACCGTCAGCGGTGGGGTGACGGTGAACGACACGCTGATGCACATTGCGCACGACAACCTGCCGTTTGGCGGTGTGGGGGACAGTGGCTGGGGCGCCTACCACGGTGAGCAGGGGTTCCTGCGCTTCTGTCACCAGAAGTCGGTGCTGGTGCAGTCGCGCTGGGCCATGGGCTCGCTGTTCTATCCGCCCTATGGGGCCAAGTTCGACCAGGTCATGGGGCTGCTGCGCCGCTGGTTGTAGTGCTTTGTGTGAGTTGCCCGGGTGCTGTCTGACCGTCTTCCGGTTCGTCGTCCACCATGGCAGCAGGCAGCGGCGGTTGGGTGATGAGCTGCACCATCGCATCGCGCAGCTGGCCGGTGGACACCGGCTTGTGCAGTAGCAACGCGGAGGTGGACTGCGCGTCGCGCAGGCGCTGGGGCGAGGTGTCACCCGTCATGATGATCGCGGGCACGTTGGTTCCCAGGTAGGCTCGCAGCGCCTGCAGTACCTGTTTGCCGGTTTCTTCATGGCGCAGACGGAAGTCGGTGATGATGATGTCGGGCGTCACGTCCTCCAGGACTTCCAGGGCGTCTGCGCTGGATTCTGCCGTCATGCACTGGCAGCCCCAGCTTTGCAGCAATGACTGCATGCCCAGGCGCACGGCCTCGTCATCGTCGATGGCCAGCACCTTCAGGCCTACCAGGCTGCGGCCGTCCTGGGGTGTGGTGGCATCGTCCTCCAGTGCTCCCTGCCAGCGGTCAAGCCACAGCCTGAAGACAGACCCCTTGCCAGGCTGCGAGCGCAACTCCACGGAGGTCCGCATTTCACGCGCCAGGCGCTGCACGATGGCCAGGCCCAGGCCCAGGCCTTTGCGGCGGTCACGCTCCGGGTTACCGAGCTGGTGGAACTCCTTGAAGATGTGTTCCCACTGGTGCTCGGGGATACCCGCCCCGGTGTCCCACACCTCCAGCGCCAGCCGTTTTCCGCGCGTGCGGCAGGCAATCAGTACACCGCCCTGGGCGGTGTAGCGCAGGGCGTTGGAGATGAAGTTGTGCATCACCAGGCCGACCAGGGAGCGGTCGGCAAACGCGGCGGCAGAGGTCTCGCGGGTGCGGTACACCAGGCCGGCCGTGTCGGCCTGCACGCCAAACTCCTGCTCCAGCGCGGTGAGCAGGGGCTGCACCGCAAACGCGGCTGGCCTCACCTTGACCACGCCGGCCTCCAGCCGGGAGTAGTCGAGCAGGGTGGTGAGCATCTCGGCCGCGGCGCCAGATGCGGCATGGGCGTGTTTCAGCACGGTGCGCTGGTGGTCATTGAGTGGGCTGCGGTGCAGCGATTCCAGAAACAGACCCATGGCATGCAAGGGCTGGCGCAGGTCATGGCTGGCAGCCGCCAGAAAGCGGGATTTGTCGCGGTCGGCCTGCTCGGCGGCCTCCTGTGCCGCCAGGGCCCGCTGCGATTCGGCCCGCAGCTGGCTCACCAGGCGTTCGTTTTCCAGCTTGAGCGCAATGCTGCGCCTTGTGGCACGGTCGGCCGTGCGTGCCTGCAGGCAGGTCAGCGCGTAGTACACCCCGGTCAGGAACAGCGCAGGCCACATCACGGGCCCACCCGCCAACGCAACTGACAGCATCACGCCGCCGATGGCGCTGGAGAGGTAGGTGACGTACGCCCGGTACAGCGGCGCGCCGAGCCCGAGCGCTCCCGACGAGACGGTGCTGATGATGCCGATGGCGTAGATGACGCTGTCGGAGTTGCCCCAGTACAGCACCACATAGCCCAGGCTGCCCCAGCTCAGGCCCATGGCCGCCATGCAGGCGATGAGCTTGCGCGCGGCCTGCGGCGCAGGATTCACAAACGGTGCAATGCTGCGCAGCGTGAGGTACACCCCGGCCACCACCAGCGTGTGCGAGACCAGCCATACCGTAATGGCCTGCGTGTCTGCCACGCGGGCCATGACCCAGAGCGTGCCCAGGGCCGTGGCCAGCGATGCCAGCAGCGTCATCGGAAAGTTCTGCCGCAGCAGGGCCACCTGTTCGCGCAGGACCTCGTCGCGCTCCCACACCGGCCAGCCCCAGCGCGTGGGTGGAATCACCGGTTCGAGGGGCAGCGGACTGGTTTCAGAGGGGGTCATGGAGCTGCGGGGTGGACAGGCCCAGGCGCTGGGCCGCCAGCAGCGCAGCGCTGCGGCTGTTGACGCCCAGCTGCGCAAAGATGGCCGCCACATGCACACGCACCGTGTTCTCGCTCAGCCCCAGGTCGCGGGCGATCACCTTGTTGGGCCTGCCCGTGCACAGCAGCGACAGCACATCCAGCTGCCGTGCCGTGAGGGATGGCGTGTCGGGCCCCCGCACCGTGGCGCTGTTGCCGCTGTTGATCGGAAAACACGGCTGGCCTGACAGCGCGCAGCTGATAGCCTCCAGGATGTCCTCGGCGCTGGCGGACTTGGGCAAAAAGCCATCGGCCCCGCGCGCGCGCGCTTCGTGGATGGCATCGGGTGCCACGCTGGCCGACACCAGAACGATGCGCGCCCGGGGGCACGCCTGTCGCAGCAGCCGCAGGCCGTCCAGCCCGCTCATGCCGGGCAACTGGATGTCCAGCAGGACCAGGTCGATCTCCGCCTGCTGCAGTGCGCAGGCATCGGCGATCGATCCGGCCTCGGCAATGCTGCCCACGCTGGGGTGGTCCTGCACGATCAGGCGTAGCCCCGTGCGGAACAGGGTGTGGTCATCCACAAGCAAAAGACGGGCAGTCATACAGGCAAGTATTGCGCACAACCGGGTGTTGCGGGCTAGTCCATTTGTGCGATGGACGCACGGATGTGCACTTTCTAGACTTTCCGTCAAGCATTGAAAAGCACTTTGGGTGCGCACCAATGCGCAAACCTTCGTAACCACACTCCGTTTTCAAAGGGTTCCCATGACGATCAATGCACACACCCATGGCGCCAGCACCTCCGAAGCAGGCCTGCACCACAGCGAACGACGACCCGCGGCCAGCCCCGGCGCAGCCCATTCGGGCACGGGCCTGGGGGGCAACAGCGTGGCGCTCATCGTGCAGGAGCACTGCCCTGACATGCTGGCGGCAGCCGGCGTGGTGATCGAGCACCTGGACGCCCAGGCTGGCACCTGGCAGTTCTCTGCCGACGCTGGGCAGACCTGGCGTGGCATCCGCACCGACCTGATCAACCGGCCGGGCAACCTGGGCCTGGCGCTGGACCGCGACGCGCGCCTGCGGGTGCTGCCCTTTGGCGGCCACCGGGTGACGGGGGCACGGGTGGCGTTCCATACGGTGCAGCGCAGCCATGGCCAGGGCAACGGCAGCTACCGTGCGTATGCCAGCGAAGACCGCGATGGCGGTTCGCGCACCGTCACCCTGGTGCTCAGCCTCGCGGCCATCAACGGCGCGCCACCGGCAGTGCATGTGCCCCGTCCCCGCAACAAGCGCGCGATGGTGCAGCGCGCAGCAGCAGCGGCCACTGCGGCTGCGGGCAGCGCCTTGTCGGGCGCCATGGTCATGGCCTGAGGGTTGGCTGCGGGCCCCTGCGCGTGCGGGGCGTGGGGGGCAAGCGAGGCTGGGAGGCGTGACCGACAGGGTTGCGCTACCCGCCTGTCAGGGTGGAAAAACCGTTTGCGGCGACAATGCCGGTCCTTTTGTTTTTTCATTCCCCGTTTTCGTTCGGTTTTTTCATGTCAAGTATCCAGGTTCGTCCCGCTACGCTTCGCGATGCCAAAGCCATCGCCCAGATCCACACTGTCTCTGCCCAAGAGGCTTACAAAGGACTGGTGCCAGACGAGCAGTTGAAATCCATGTCGGTCGAAAAGCGCCAGGCCTACTGGCGCGAGGCCATTGAATATTGCGAGCCCCAGGTCCAGGTGGCGGTCGATGGCGAGAAGATCGTCGGCTTTGTCGGCTACGACCGCTCGCGCGATGAAAAGTCCCGCCCCACCACTGGTGAAATCTGGGCCATCTACGCGGCCCCCACCCATTGGAACCAGGGCGTAGGTCTGGCCCTGTGGGACGCCGCCCGTGACGGCCTGCAAGAAGAAGGCTGCACCAACGTCACCGCCTGGGTGCCGCTGCGCAACGAGCGCGCGCTGCGCTTTCATGAGCTGGCCGGCTTCAAGCGCGAGCTGTCCACTGCCAAGACGGCCGTGATCGGCGGCGTGAAGATCGAAGAAGTGCGCCTGAAGCGCCCGATCAACGCTTAAAGTGCGACGACACCCCCCTGCGTCGCTGCGCTCGTTCCCTCCGCTCTGGCTTCGCTGCGCTGCGCGGACAGGGGGCGACGCCTTCGCTGCGGGGCGGCCCTTGCTCGGCATCCCCGGCCTGCCGCGAGCCTGTTTCCCATACTACGGACTGTGCGCGGCACTGTCAGACTCTGATGCCAACAAATCCCTCCACCATCCACTGGACCCACCAGGGCCAGCCCCAGCAAGCCCTGTGGCGCTCCGAGAGTGGCGCCTCAGCGCCGCGCCGGGTAGAGGGGGCTGACGACACGCTGGCCGCCGACACGGCTTACCGTATGGCCTGTGAGGGGACGGGGTTGCTGTGGCAGGGTGATTTCCAGAACGCGCGGCACCTGCTGCAAGCGCTGATGCGCCGGGCCGACAAGAAGCCCCGCAAGGCGGCTGCAAAAGCGTCCCAGAAACTGGCGGCGGCCACGGCGGCCGAAGCGTTTCACCTGCACCGCCAGGCACAAGCGCAGCGCGCGCGGGTGCTGGCATCGGTGCTGATTCCGCTGGAGGGGGACTACAGCATTGCGCTGCGTCGCGCGCCCGACTGGCGCCAGGCCTGCACAGAGGCCTGGGGGCCTGCGACCGGCGAGCGCTCGGTGGCCACGCTGCGCGAGCTGCTGGGGCTGGTGGGCGCGCATGAGTGGCGCAAGAAAGGGGTCGAAATCCCTGCGCTGGGTGCCCCGCCGCTCAACCGCATTCACCCGCACTATGGTGTGTTCTCGCCGGTGCGTGGCGAATACGTGGGGCTGGTGGCAGCAGCACCTTTGCCCAGCAAGGCCCTGGCGTTTGATATTGGCGTGGGCACGGGTGTGTTGTCGGCCGTGCTGGCACGCCGTGGCGTGCAGCGCGTGGTGGCCACCGACCAGGACCCCCGGGCACTGGCCTGTGCGCGCGAGAACCTGCAGCGCCTGCAGCTGCTCGACCGTGTCGAGTTGCAGCAAGCGGACTTGTTTCCACCGGGACGGGCGCCGCTGGTGGTGTGCAACCCCCCCTGGGTGCCGGCGCGCGCCAACTCGCCCATCGAACACGCCGTGTACGACGAAGGCAGCCGCATGCTCAAGGGCTTTCTGGCGGGTTTGGCGGCACACCTGGAGCCCGGCGGCGAGGGCTGGCTGATCCTGTCGGACCTGGCCGAACACCTGGGCCTGCGCCCGCGCGAACATCTGCTGGCCTGGATTGCCGAGGCGGGCCTGGTGGTGCGTGGCCGCCACGATGTGAAGCCGGTGCATGCCAAGGCTGCCGACGCGCAGGATGCACTGCACGCTGCGCGTGCGGCCGAGGTCACGTCTCTGTGGCGGCTTGCTGCGGCCTGAACCCGCACAGACCGGCTCAACTCAGCAGCGCGGGCTGCGTAGTGGCAAAGTTTTCAGCCACCGGGCTTGCGGGCAGCAACTGGTCCAGCCGCTCACGCAGGCTGGCGGCACGCTCGGCGCCTGCAGCGAGTGCCACTTCTTCAAACATGGCTTCGCCCACGTCCAGCATGCTGGTGCGGTCCTTGGCGGCGCGCAGCGCCTCGCGGAAATGCTGTGCCAGCAAAGGGTCGCGGCGCGCAAATAGGCGCTCGCAGGTGTCAAACAGGTACATGCGCGCACCGGCCAGCGACCGCAGGGACTCACCCGGTGCCGGGCGCTCGATCGACGGTGCTGTGGGCTCCGGCGTGGGCGGCAGGTCTGCCGGCCCGGTCAGGTAGCCCTGGCGCATCAGGTTCTCGACAATCTGCGCGCCAATGCCGTTGTACATGGCTTGCAGGTCTGACAGCGGTTTGCCGTCGGCCAGCAGCAGCAGGGAGCGTTCGCGCAGGCTCAGGGTGCGCACACCAGGCGAGAGTTCCAGGCGGGCTTTGTCGGTTTTTTGCAGCAGCATGGGGTGTCTCCGTGGCGGTCGGTCTCTGGAGCGACGATTCCACCAGCCGGGCGTGACGCCGTGATGACCCCTTGGGGTGTCCTGCATCACAATCGTGGGCTGGCTGGCGCTGCCTCAAGCGCCGCATGCCCGCGCAATTGCTCCTTATTTGATAGCTGCTTGGGCATATTGCACTAGCGCTTGGTGCTGTTTTTGTTTGATTTTTGCTGCTGAGTGCCTGTGGAGGCTCTTTTTTCGGAGAGGGCTCATCGAGCCAGCAGTCCCCCTGAGATGACCTTGCTGCTCGCCCCGATGGAGGGGCTTCTGGATTTTGTGCTGCGCGATGTGCTGACCCGCGTGGGCGGCGTGGACCGCTGCGTGTCGGAGTTCATCCGCATCACCGGCACCCTGCTGCCCGACAAGGTGTTCCTGCGCTACGTGCCCGAGCTGCGCAACGGCAGCCGTACCTTGGCCGGGGTGCCCGTGCGGGCCCAGTTGCTGGGCTCCGACCCGGTCAGCATGGCCGAGAACGCGGCACGCCTGGCGGCGCTGGGCCCCGAGGGGATCGACCTGAACTTCGGCTGCCCCGCCAAGGTGGTCAACCGCCACGGCGGTGGCGCGGCACTGCTGCAGGAGCCTGAGCGCATTGCGGCCGTAGTGGCTGCGGTGCGCCGCGCCGTGCCGGCGCACCTGCCGGTGTCGGCCAAGATGCGCCTGGGGTTCAACGACACCCACCTGATGCGTGAATGTGCCCAGGCCATGCAGGCAGGGGGCGCTGCCGAGCTGGTGGTGCACGCGCGCACCAAGGCCGACGGCTACCGCCCACCGGCGTATTGGGAGCACATCCCCACCATCCGCGCGGCGGTCTCCATCCCGGTGGTGGCCAATGGCGAGATCTGGACGGTGGCCGACGCGCAGCGCTGCCGTGAGGTGTCGGGCTGCGACGCGCTGATGCTGGGCCGAGGCATCGTGGCGGATCCCGGTCTTGCACGCGCCATTCGCGCCGCCGATGCTGGGCGGCCGGACACGGACACCGTGGTGTGGGCCGATCTCGTGCCACACCTGGCCGCCTTCTGGCAGTTGGTGTGCGACGACCTGGAGCCGCGCCAGCGCGCGGGGCGCCTCAAGCAATGGCTTAACCTGTTGCGCCGCCGGTTTGCCGAGGCCGAGGTGGCGTACCAGCATGTGCGCACCATGACGGACCAGCGGGCGATCACCGTGTGGGTGGCGGACTTGCAGGCGCAAGCCCAGAGCGCCCACGGTGCTTAGGACAGGTTCTCAGGACGCCGCTACAGCAGGTGGTCGGGCGCCAGGGGGCCCAGCAGCTGCAGCATCAGCCGCAGCGGGGCACTGGCGTCGGGCTCGGTCGTGGCGTCTGGCAGCCCGCTGCCCTCGGGGGCGCGCCAGCGCAGGCCCTGGTCGGTGGCCTGCACCTGCCACGCGGATTCTTTCAGCGCCGTGTCGATCTGAGCGAGGGCACGGCGAGACAGCTCCGTGCTGCGGATCAGCAGCGCCACCTCGGTGTTCTGCCGCTGCGAGCGCATGTCCAGGTTCATCGACCCCACCGCCAGCAGTCGGCCGTCCACGATCATCAGCTTGGAGTGCAGCATGGCGCGCGAGCTGCCTTGCGAACCCACGGCACCCGCGCCGCCGCCCATGCTGCCCGATACGCCCAGCGCTCCCCGCAGCACCCCTGGCAGTTCGCTGTGCATCTCGTACAGCTCCACCCCCATGGCAAGCAGCTGCGGCCGGTGGCGGGCATAGCCGGCATGCGCAATGGGCGCGTCGTTGGAGGCCAGCGAATTGGTCAGCACCCGCACCCGCACGCCGCGTGCCCTCGCCGCCGCAAAGGCGGCCTCCATGTCCGGCCCCGGCACAAAGTAGGGCGAGATGATGAGCAGGTCGCGCCGCGCTTGGCCCATGAGCTGCAACAGCCCGTCCACCACGGTGTCGGTTTGGGCCTCGGTGGCTTCGGGGCTTGCGCGGGGGCTGTCGGGTGGCGCGCCGTTGGAAGATGCGGTGGCGCTATCGGCCGCCGGCAGCACGCGGGGTGGGGAGGCTGCCGCGCTGTCAGCCGCCGGTATCGTGCGGGACCCCGAGACCAAGGCGGCAGCAGCGGCCTTGGGGCTATGCGTCGCCCCTGCGGCTGCGCTGGCGCCTGGGCCCGGCGGCGGTGCTGCCAAGGCCAGAGCAGCCCCATTGCCCATCCCTGCGCTGTCGGCCGGGATCTTGGCAGGCTGGTCCACCAGCACGGCCGCCGCAGCCCAGACGAAGGGCGTGCGCTCCAGGTCCATGGGCTCGTAGTTCCAGATGCGTGCCCGCTGCGCAGCGGTGGTGCCTGGCCCCATGTCGGGCGGCAGGCGGTCTGGGGCGGTGGTGCCACCCTGGCCTGCGACACGGCGTCTGCGCCCTTCGTCGGCCACACGGATGCTGTCGCGCAGGTGGTCAAGCTCGCCCTGTGTGATGAGCGACTGCACCGGGTAGGCGCGCTCGTTGTTCCAGTAGCTGTCAAAGCTGCGCGACAGGTCCCGCACGATGGGGCCTGCAGCCAGCACGTCCAGGTCCACAAAGTTACCCGAGTCGGCATTGCCGAAATAGGCATCACCCAGGTTGCGGCCCCCGGTCACAGCCATGGCGTTGTCGGCAATGAACAGCTTGTTGTGCATGCGCTGCTGCACCCGCGAGAAGTCGCCCAGCAGTCCCAGCATGCGGCCAATGGGAGACCCCCTTGCGCCCGTGAGGGGGTTGAACATGCGCATCTCGATGTTGGGCACAAACGCCAGCCGCATCACCTGCGCATCACGCCCGGTGCTGTGGAAGTCGTCCAGCAGCACGCGCACCCGCACGCCGCGCTGGGCTGCTGCCATCACGCTCAGCAGCAGGCGTTCGCTGCTGGCGTCTGCGTGAATGGCGTAGTACTGCAGGTCCAGGGTTTTCTGTGCGGCGTCCACCAGTGCCAGGCGGCTGCTATAGGCGGCTTGCGGGCCGCTGAGCAGCGCAAACCCCGAAGCGTGCCGCGCCCCTTCGGCGACCCTGCGTGCTGCTACCAACTGGCCCAGGGGGGTATCGCCAGGGGCCGACCAGGCTGCCGACACCGGGCGGTCCACATCCTTGGGCAGACCCGCGCAACCGGCAAGGGCCACGGCAACCACCACCACCAGCGCCATGCCCAGCCAGCCGGGGCGGGCCCGCAGGGGCTGGGTCAGGGACAAGGAGGGCAAAGACAGCATGGCGCGATTGTGACCGTGGAGCCGCTGGGGCGCAGGGCTCAGGTATAGCCGTGCGCCGGCCCAGGCGATGTCAGAC
>NZ_QAIM01000405.1:1964-9285 GCF_003061035.1 Acidovorax sp. HMWF018 | reverse complement strand
ATCAAGATCTCCCTGGGGGCCCTCAGCCCGATCGAATACCGGGTGAGCCTTGGACTTGCGGCATAAAACCAGTCCAAGTTTTTATCCGCACCCCCACCGTGCCGATTGAATTTTGAGCCAGGGCTAATGGCCAACCTGTGAAGGTCGGCTGTGGATAAGTGTAGTGCCTTGGGTCGGTTTTGGTCTCCTTGGTGATCGAGCTCGGTGGTCGTCCGTTGAGGGTAAGCCGCGCAGGGCGAAGCCCGTAGCGGCTTGCCCTTGAGCCGCTCAGAACGGCTCAGCCTTCTTGGCCTGTTCGCGTGCCTTGATGCGTTTCTTGGCCACGGCTGTGCTGTGCATGAACCTGTGGGACTCGTTGCCCGTCTCGACGATGTGGCAGTGGTGCGTGAGTCGATCCAGCAGTGCCGTGGTCATCTTGGCATCGCCGAACACGCTGGACCATTCCTTGAAGTCCAGGTTGGTGGTGATCATCACGCTGGTCTGCTCGTAGAGCTTGCTCAGCAGGTGGAACAGCAAGGCGCCGCCTGCCTGGCTGAAGGGCAGGTAGCCCAGCTCATCAAGGATGACCAGGTCCATGCGCTGCAAGCTCGCTGCGATGCGGCCTGCCTTGCCTTGGGCCTTCTCCTGCTCCAGTGCGTTGACCAGGTCCACCGTGGAGTAAAACCGCACGCGTGAGCCATGGCGCGTGATGCCCGCCACGCCGATGGCCGTGGCCAGATGCGTCTTGCCCGTGCCGGGGCCACCCACCAGCACCACGTTGTGCGCCTGCTCGGTGAACGCCATGCTGGCCAACTGCTCGATGAGCTTTTTGTCCACGGGCGAGCATTCGAAGTCGAAGCCCGCCAGGTCGCGGTGCACGGGGAACTTCGCCGTGTGCATCTGGTAGCTCACTGAGCGCATGGCTCTGTCCGTGACTTCCGCTTGCAGCAGGTGCTCCAGCAGCCAGCGCGAGCTCTCCAGCGTGGCGTGGCCGCCTTGCTTGACCAGGTCCTCCCAGGCCCCGGCCATGCCGTACAGGCGCAGCTCTTTGAACTCCTTGTCCAGCTCACGCATGATCGGCCTCCTGCATGTCGCTGCCAGCGCGCAGGCTGTCATAGCGCGCCGTGTCGGCCAGGGGTGTCTGGCTCACTTGCAGGTTGGTCGCAACCGTCTCGGGCAGGGGCTGCGCTTGCAGGCGGCCGAGCACGTTGATGACGTGCTCGGTGCTCACCCGCCCCGATGGCGGCGCACTCTCCAGGGCCAACTCCACCGCCACCAGCACGGCGTCCAGCCCTTGCTTGGGCACCTCGGCCAGTACCTGCGCCATCACCCTGTCGCCCCCCTCCTGGTGCAGCAAGCCTTTGCGCATGCGCTGCAATGGCTCGGGCAGGTCTGCAAAGGGCGCGCCGTTGCGCAGCGCGCCCGGCTTGCGCTCGATCAGCGGCACGTAATGCTGCCAGTCGTAGCGGGTCTGGTTGCGATCGCTCAGGCGCTCGTGCGTGGCCACCATAGCATCGCCGGCCACCACCACGATCTGCGCCGGGTACAGGTGTGTGCTGACCATTTGCCCCGCCCATTCGCAGGGCACCGAGTAGCGGTTGCGCGCCACCGTCACCAGGCAGGTGCTGCTCACCTTGGCCGGGTTCTCAACATAGCCATCAAAGGCCACCGGCATCGGCATCAGGTGGCTTTGCTCCAGCTCCAGCATCTCGGCGATGCTGAACGCTTTGTGCTGCGGGTGGCGCAGCTCTCGCCACAGAGCCCGGCAGCGCTCGCCCAGCCACGCATTGAGCTCGGTAAAGCTGCCAAAGCGCCGTTGCCCCGCCTCCACCCAGATGCGACGGCGGCTGTCTTGCACATCCTTCTCCACGCGCCCCTTCTCCCAGCCGCTGGCACGGTTGCAAAAATCAGGGTCGAACAGATAGTGCGCGCACATGGCTGCAAAGCGCGCATTGACCACGCGGCCTTTGCCCTTCTTGACTTTGTCGACCGCCGTCTTCATGTTGTCGTAGATGCCACGGCGTGCCACGCCACCCAGCGCTGCAAAGCTGCGGGTGTGCGCATCGAACAGCATCTCGTGGCCTTGGCTGGGGTAGGCCACCAGCCAGAAGGCCCCACTGGCACACAGCTTCATGTGCGAGACCTGCATGCGGTAGTACACCCCGCCCACCAGCAAGCCGTCTTCGCTCCAGTCGAACTGGAAGGCCTCGCCAAGCTCGAAAGTCAATGGCACGAAGGCCTTGCAGGCCGCCTGTTGGCCTTCACCTTGGCGCCACTTGCGGATGAAGTCCGTCACCCGCGTGTAGCCACCTTCGTAGCCCGCTGCCTTGATCTGCGTGAACAAGGCCTTGGCCGTGCGCCGCTCCTTCTTGGGCCGCTTGGCATCGGCCTTCAAGGCTTGCTTGAGCTCCGCCTCGTGCGCCGACAGCTTGGTCGCCTTCGCCGCCTCCCGGCGGTACTTGGGCTCGACCGGCTGCGCCTCGTCCAGCCACTTGGCCACCGTGTTGCGCGACAGGCCCGTGGCCCTCGATATCTCCCGCTTCGTCTTCTTGTCCCGGCGGTGCATCCGCCGTATCTTGCCAATCATGTCCATGGTGATCACCCTCTTCATTCCCTTGCTGCACAAAACAGCAGGGTAGGTAAAACACCTGGCTCAGTTTTAGGTCGGCATCACACCAAAAAGTGGCTCAGTTTTCGGTCGGCGTCAACAGATCGGGGTGTCAAAGAGGGCTTCTTCCATCGCCAGATCCGACAAGGTAAACCACTGCTGCATGCAGTGGATGCGCAGCATGGTCTCCAGGGCAAAGGGTGGGCGGCCGTTCTTGCCCTCGGGGTAGTACGGGGCAATGACATCGATCAATGCAGCCCAGGGAACCACCCGATCCATCTGGACCAGCAGTTCCTGTTTGCGGGTCTTCTTGGTGCTCAGATTCAGGTCAAGGCTGCTTTGCTTCATGGCCTGTGAGGATGCCATTGCATGCTGACATGTACCAAACACTGCGGGGGGTTTTGCAGGATTTCCCTAGATGCTTGTTTACGACTTTAATTGCGTGTTTACGACTTTAATTACCCAGAATACCGACGATGGGCCGCTATCTCCTGCGCAGATATCGGTGCTTCAGGCAGTGGCCAATGAGGATCTGCCGAAGGGGGCAGTTGTTCGCATAAGCAGTCTTTTTGCTGGAGGATGACATGCCGAAAAAGCACACCACCAACCCTTTGCTGATAGCCCGCGTCGGCTGGAGCAATGGCTCCCAGACGGTAGTGTTGCCGCCCGGATTCAGGTTTGCCGATTCCGTCCGTGAGGTGTTCATCCGCCGCGATGGCGAGAGGCTGGTGTTGACCCCGCGTCCAACCGATTGGTCTGACTTCTTTGCTTCGGGGGTGAAGACCTCGGCCGACTTCATGGCGGTGCGCGAACGCTTGCCAAATTCAGGAACGTGTGGTTTGACGTCCAGCCTGTTGAGCCCGAGGTAGTGCGTGGATTCACGACTCCTTGTCGTTCATGCGTCCGTCCGAACCGCTTCCGGTGACAGGTACCCTTGGGGCTTTATCTACAGGCTGCAGAGCTATCTTTACGACCCACAGTGCATGAGTCAAATTTGTAGAAAATTCCCACAATCGAAAAATAATTGTTGAAATCTAATTTTTATACATGAAAAAGTCCATAACTTTAGTCAATTAAGGCAAAAAAAGCGGTCCGTTCGACAAGTCACTCCACCGTGACGCTCTTGGCCAAATTTCTGGGCTTATCCACATCCGTCCCCCGCGCGCAGGCCGTGTGGTACGCCAGCAGCTGTAGCGGCACCACATGCAGTAGCGGGCTCAAGGGGCCGTAGTGCTCGGGCATGCGGATGACGTGGATACCCTCGCTGCTCTCGATGCGGGTGTCGGCGTCAGCCAGCACGTACAGCACACCCGCGCGCGCACGGACTTCCTGCATGTTGCTCTTGAGCTTTTCGAGCAGGGTGTCGTTGGGTGCTACGGTGACCACGGGCATGGCGCTGGTCACCAGGGCCAGGGGGCCGTGCTTGAGTTCGCCGGCCGGGTAGGCCTCGGCGTGAATGTAGCTAATTTCCTTGAGCTTCAGGGCACCTTCGAGGGCGATGGGGTAATGCAGCCCCCGGCCCAAAAAGAGCGCGTTTTCCATGCGCGCAAAGTCTTCGGCCCAACTGATGATTTGTGGCTCCAACGCCAGAACAGCCTGCAAGGCCACAGGCAGGTGGCGCATGGCTTTGAGGTGCGCAGCTTCCTGCTCGTCATTCAAACGACCCTTGGATTGGGCCAGCGCCAGCGTCAGCAAGAACAAGCCCGCCAGCTGTGTGGTGAAGGCCTTGGTGCTTGCCACGCCGATCTCGACACCGGCGCGCGTGATGTAGGCCAGCTTGCATTCGCGCACCATGGCGCTGGTGGCGACGTTGCAGATGGTGAGCGTGTGCTGCATGCCCAACGACTGCGCGTGGCGCAGGGCGGCCAGCGTGTCGGCGGTTTCGCCGCTTTGGCTGATGGCGACAACGAGGGTGCGCGGGTTGGGCACGCTGGTGCGGTAGCGGTATTCACTGGCCACTTCCACTTGCGTGGGGATGCCAGCAATGTCTTCCAGCCAGTATTTGGCGGTGCAGCCGCTGTAGTAGCTCGTACCGCAGGCCAGGATCAACACGTTGTCGATCTCCTTGAACACACGCCAGGCGGCCGCGCCGGGCTCGCCATGCTGGCCTGCGCCGTCGAACAGCTCGGGCACGATGCCGGCCAGGCCTTCCAGCGTGTCGGCAATCGCGCGTGGCTGCTCGAAGATTTCCTTTTGCATGTAGTGGCGGTAAGGCCCCAGCTCGGCCGCGCCACTGTGGGCGAGCACGGTGCGCACGGGGCGCTGCTCGGTGGTCAGCGCGTTGCCGTCCTTACCGACGATCCAGTAGCGGCCCAGCTGCAGGTCCACCAGGTCGCCTTCTTCCAGGTAGATGATCTGGTCGGTGACGCCCGCCAGGGCCATGGCGTCACTGGCCAGAAAGTGCTCGCGCGACGCAGATGCGCCAGCGGTGGCGTCTTTGCCCACCCCCAGGATCAATGGGGACCCGGCGCGTGCCCCCACCACGCGATGGGGTTCGTCCTTGTGCATGACGGCGATGGCGTAGGCGCCGTGCAGTTCGGCCACGGTGGCCTGCACGGCTTCGAACAGGTCGCCGCTGTAATGGCTGTCCACCAGATGGGCGATGACCTCCGTGTCGGTCTGGCTCGCAAACACATAGCCGCGTGCCTGCAGTACCTTGCGCAGTTCTTCGTGGTTTTCAATGATGCCGTTGTGCACCAGCGCCACGCGACCTGCGCCTTGAACCTGCGCGTCTGCGCCCGTGCCGTGGCTGAAATGCGGATGGGCGTTGTGCACGGCGGGCGCGCCGTGGGTGGCCCAGCGGGTGTGGGCGATGCCTGTGGCACCGTCGATGTGCTCGGTGCTCACCTGCTCCAGCAGCTCGGCCACGCGGGCGGTGCTGCGGGCGCGCTGCAGGCCGGCAGGGCGCGTGGCGTCGAGACTGGACGCATGCACGGCCACGCCGCAGGAGTCATAGCCTCGGTATTCAAGCCGCTGCAGGCCCTGCACGAGGATGGGAACGATGTTGCGCGTGGAGACTGCGCCGACGATGCCGCACATGGTGGTTGCCCTTGGGTTGGATTCGATGGGGCGATCGTAGGCAGCAAAGAGAAAAATTATTCATTGATATTTGCACAAAAATGAACTTAAATTTCACCAATTCACATTGGTGAAATTTTTATTCATTTTTTATCAATCGATGGAATCAATATCTCTCGATGCAATCGATCTCCAGCTGCTCAACCTGCTGCAAACCGATGCCGCACAAAGCAACCAGGCCCTGGCCGAACAGGTGCATGTGTCCCCGCCCACCTGCCTGCGCCGGGTCAAGCGCCTGCATGATGTGGGGCTGATCGAGCGGCAGGTGGCCATCTTGCAGCCCGACCGACTGGCAGCGCTGCAGGGCCATGGGCTGGGGTGCATCGTGGAGGTGTCGCTGGACCGCCAGGGCGCAGAACAACTCGACGCGTTCGAAGCCCGCGCCGTGCAGGAGGCCGCGGTGCAGCAGTGCTGGCGCGTGTCGCCGGGGCCCGACTTTGTGCTGGTGGTGCACACGCGGGACATGCCGGGCTACCTGGCGCTGTCGCAGCGGCTGTTCACCGGCGACGCCAATGTGCGCAATGTGAAGGCGTTCTTTGCGACCCGTCGTGCCAAATTTGAAACAAAAGTGCCAGTAGCGCTAGTGTGATATGCCTTAGTTGCTATCAATTTATTAGCAAATCACTCCAAATCCTCGCCGACGCCCTCTCACCACTGAGCCCCACAAACCACCCCGACAGTCCCGGCAACAAGGCCCCACCACCATCAACGTCATCCAGGCGACGGATGGGGCATGGTCCACGGTCATTTCTTGCTGGTATCGCCTGACCGGGCGTTGTAAGCTCCGCCGCACTTTCTACCTACCTGGCCGGTGGATGCCCGCGTGGCAGCGCCGCCTTTTCCCCCGCATACCCCATGCCGACGCCCCGCCGCCAGATGCCCCGCCGCATCTACCCCTTGCGCATCCTGGGCATGGGGCTGGGCGGCATGGTGGTGGCAACGGTGCTGTGGGAGCGCCAGGCATCCCCCATGGCCTGGACCGCGCTCTTACTGGCAACGCTGGGGTGGCCGCATGTGGCCTACCTGCTCACCCGCCGCGCGGCCGACCCGTACGCCGCCGAGGTGCGCAACCTGCTCATCGACTCGGCGCTGGTTGCTGCGCTGGTGCCCCTGATGCACTTCAACCTGCTGCCCAGCGTGATGTTGCTCACCCTCACCATGGTGGACAAGATCACGACCGGCATCCGGGGGCTGTGGGCGCGCGCCCTGTGGGTGATGCTGGCGGCCGGCGCCGCCAGCACAGTGGTCATGGGCCTGCACTGGGCGCCCGAGACCTCCATGAGCGTGATGGTGGCCTGCCTGCCGGTGATGTCGCTGCACACGCTGTCGGTCAGCGTGGTCAGCTACCAGCTCATCCGGCAGTCTGCGCGCCAGAACCAGATGCTGGACGAGCTGCGCCGTGTGGACGCGCTGACCGGCCTGTTCGGGCGCGGCCACTGGCAAGAGCAGGCAGAGGCCGCACTGCGCCGCCACCACACCACCGACGAGCCCGCCTGCATGCTGATGCTGGACATCGACCATTTCAAGGAGATCAACGACGCCTACGGCCACACCGTGGGCGACGAGGTGATCCGCGCGCTGGCCCATGTGGTGCGGGGCAACGTGCGCGCAGGCGACTGCGCGGGGCGCTACGGCGGGGACGAGTTCGCCATCGTG
>NZ_QAIM01000405.1:0-1954 GCF_003061035.1 Acidovorax sp. HMWF018 | reverse complement strand
CCATTGCCCAGCGCATCCGCGAGCAGACCGAAGGCGTGCGCCTGCGCAGCCTGCCCGAATTGCGCATCACCAGCAGCATCGGCGTGGCCCCGGCCGACCACCGCCACAGCAGCCTGCGTGCGTGGATCGACGCGGCGGATGCGGCGCTGTACGTCGCCAAGAACGGCGGACGCAATCAGGTGGCGGGGTGCATGGAACCGGCGCTGGTGCCGGCGGTGTAGCCACCAGCACTGCGTGCAGGTTCAGGACTCGTCGCTGGCGACTGCAGGATTCACAGGCCACTGCACCTGCACCGTGCAACCGCCCCCCAGGACCGCCGTCGCACTGATTTGTGCGCCGTGGCGCTGCGCAATGGCACGGCACAGCGCGAGCCCTGTGCCCACGCCCTCGAACTCGGTCTCGCGGTGCATGCGCTGGAACACGCCAAACAAGCTGCCCGCGCGCGCCGGGTCAAAGCCCACGCCGTTGTCCTGCACGGTGAAGGCGCCCTGGCCTGCGGGTGCCGCGTCCGCCGACACCGTGATGCACGGGTGCGCCACGGAGCGCGTGAACTTGAGGGCGTTGCCCAGCAGTTGCACCAGCAGATCCTGCAGCAGCGTCGGGTCGGCCCACAGCGTGGGCAAATCGGCACCCACCCGCCATTCCACCGCGCGTCCGGCCTCGGCCGGGGCCAGTGTGGCGCGCGCCTGGGCAAAGGCATCGGTCAGCGGCACGGGCTGCAGGCGCAGCAGCGCACGGCTGGCACGCACCAGGGCGTGCAGGCCGTCGATCATGAGCCCCATGCGCCGAGCCGAGTGGTCCATGGTGGCGAGGAAGCCCAGGGCCTCTTGCACCTCAGCACCCTGCACCACCTCGGGCGGCAGGTCGCCCAACACATCGCGCACCAGCGTTCCGTAAGACGTCACGTGCCGCAGCGGCGCGCGCAGGTCGTGCGAGACGGCGCGCAAGAACTCCTCTTGCGCAGCCGCCATATCGGCCACCTGCTGCTGGCTGCGGGTCAGTTCGGCGCGCAGCTGTTCGGGGGTCATGTCTGCACCAGCCACTTTCATCTCCCGCCGCAGACCACAGATGTGTGCACGGCACAACGAGGCGCCAACGCGCTACGCACGAAGACGAAGGCGCAGGCGCAGGCGAGGACAGCCAGCAAGGGCCGCCCCGCAGCAAAGGCTGTCGTCCCCCTGGAGGGGGAAGGCGCGAAGCGACTCAGGGGGTGCTTCATTTTTTCGGGCGGGACCAATTGGCAATGCTGACTTGCTTGCCCCGCGCCACGCTCAACGCGCCAGGCGCCGTGCTCTTGGTGATGGTGCTGCCGCCGCCCACCGTGCCGCCAGCGCCAATGGTCACAGGCGCCACCAGCACGCAGTTGCTGCCCACATGCACGTCGGCCTCGATCACCGTGCGGTGCTTGTTGGCGCCGTCGTAGTTGGCGGTGATGCTGCCTGCGCCGTAGTTCACGCGCTCGCCCACCGTGGCGTCGCCCAGGTAGGCCAGGTGGTTGGCCTTGGCGCCGTCGGCCAGCGTGCTGTTCTTCACTTCCACAAAATTGCCGATGTGCACTTCGCGGCCCAGTTGGGCGCCGGGGCGCAGGCGGGCAAAGGGGCCGATCAGCGCGCCCTCGCCCACGGTGGCTCCAGCCTTTTCGCCGTCGATGTGGGTGTATGGGTGGATCACCGCGCCTGCTGCGATGCGCGCATTGGCAATGCAGCAGTTCGCGCCAATGCTCACGCCCTCGCCCAGCTCCACGCGGCCGGTGAAGACGCAGTTCACGTCGATCTCCACGTCCTGCCCGCAGACCAGTTCCCCGCGCACGCCGGTGCGGGTGTCGTCGCGCACATCGAAGCGGGCGGGGTCGGCCAGGCGCACGCCCTGCTCCATCAAGGCTCGGGCCTGGCGCAGCTGGTGGGCACGCTCCAGCTCGGCCAGTTGCAGCGGGCTGTTGACGCCTGCCACCTGC
>NZ_QAIM01000404.1:3070-12108 GCF_003061035.1 Acidovorax sp. HMWF018 | reverse complement strand
TGGTAGCGATCGACCCGCGCAATGGCGAAATCCTGGCGCTGGTGAGCAAGCCCACCTTCGACCCCAACCTGTTTGTCGAAGGCATTGACGCCGAAAACTGGGCCGCGCTCAATGAGTCCATCGACAAGCCGCTGCTCAACCGCGCCCTGCGCGGCACCTATCCGCCCGGCTCCACCTACAAGCCCTTCATGGCGCTGGCGGCGTTGCAGCTGAACAAGCGCTCGCCCAGCCTGGTGGTGAACGACCCCGGCTTTTACACCTTTGGCGGCCACACCTTCCGCAGCCACGAGGGCGGGCTGGGGGGCGTGGACATGCACCGTGCCATCCAGTTCTCCAGCAACACCTACTTTTATTCGCTGGCCGTGGACATGGGTGTGGATGCCATCCACGACTTCATGAAGCCGCTGGGTTTCGGCCAGTCCACGGGCATCGACCTCAACGGCGAAGTGCGGGGCACGCTGCCCAGCACCGAGTGGAAGCGCAACACCTACAAACGCGCCGACATGAAACGCTGGTTCCCGGGCGAAACGGTGTCGCTGGGCATTGGGCAGGGCTACAACAATTTCACGATGCTGCAGCTGGCACTGGCCGAGGCCACGCTGGCCAACGGGGGCATCCGCTATCGCCCCCACATGGCCAAGGCGGTGAAGAATGCGGTCACCGGCGCCATCACCGAGATCGTGCAGCCCCCTGGCATCAACCTGGGCTACCAGGCCAAAAACGTGGAGCTGGTGCGCAATGCCCTGGTGGCGGTGAACAAGGGCGGCACGGGCACGCGGGTGTTCATGGGCGCGCCCTACACCTCAGCCGGCAAGACGGGCACCGCCCAGGCCGTGACCATGGGCCAGAACGTGAAGTACAACGCCAAGGCGCTGGAGGAGCACCAGCGCGATCACTCGCTGTTTGCGGCCTTTGCCCCGGCCGAGAACCCCACCATCGCCCTGGCCGCCATTGTGGAGAACGCAGGCTTTGGTGCTGCCCACGCCGCCCCGATTGCGCGGCGCGTGTTTGACTATTGGCTGCTGGGCGAGTACCCCAGCGAAGAAGACATCGCCGCCGTACAAAAGGGCCTGGCCAGTGCGCCCATGGGCAAGCCCCGCAAGGCCAGCGAGGTGCCGTTGGTCGCTCCTTGATCTGGCACTGGATTGCTCTTAAATTGATAGCTGTTGACGCAATATCGACTGGCGCTACAAGCTGTTTTGCTTCAAAAGCGCCTGCTAGGCACCGGCAGCGCGCGGTGACGGCTGAAGCTGGCTGAACACCAGCGCCGCCACAATCAGCGCCGCCCCGCTCAGTCCGGCCCAGCCCAGCTGCTCGCCCAGCAACATCCACGCCGTGAGTGCGGCAAACACCGGCTCCAGCCCGAACACGATGGCGCTGCGCATGGCGTCCACGCGCTGCTGGCCCCAGGCCTGCAGCGTCACCACCACCACGCTGGCCAGCAGGCCCAGGTACAGCAAGGCCAGCAAGGCGTCCACCGGCAGCTGGGCGGCAGAGTGCAGCCAGTCCATGTTCCCGCTTTGCACCAGCAACAGCGCAGTGGAGGCCAGTGCCATCACTGTGGCCTGCGCGGCGGCCATGCGGGTGGCACGCAGGGGCTGTGCGGCCGTGCGGCGCGCGCATTCTTCCAGCGCCAGGATGTACAGCGCATAGAACACGGTGCTGGCCAGCGTCAGCGTATCGCCCAGGTTCCAGGGCTCGTTCTCGTGGAACATCAGCGCCATGCCTGCCAGCGCCATCACGCAGGCGCCCCACAGGCGCCAGCCGTAGCGCCGCCCCAGCGCTGCCATCGCGATCAGCGGCACCACCAGCACGTTGAGCCCGGTGACAAAGGCATTGCGGTTGCTGCTGGTGCGTGCGAGGCCCTCGATCTGCAGCCAGAACGCCAGGAACAGCAGCAACCCCAGCGCGCAGCCCCAGCGCCGCTCGTGGCGGAGCATGCCGCGCCACAGCGGCGCCAGCACCAGCAGTGCGATCACAAACCGCAGCCAGATGATCTGCAGTGCGTCGAGGTGCGCCGAGAGCAGTTTCATCGCCGGGAAGGTGGTGCCCCACACCACGGTCACAGCCAGCAGGGCCATCAGGCCCCAGCGTTCAGTACGCATTGGAAGAATTCTCCAAACCAATAAGAACCTGTTCAAAGAAAAAGGGCCACCGGTTGCCCGGTGGCCTCTGCTTTGCAGAGTGTGCAGTGTGCCCGTTCAGTGGCTGACCTGGCCCAGAAACGCGCGGATGCGGTCGTTGGCCGGGTTGCTGAAGAACTCCTGCGGCGGCGCATCGTGCGCGATACGACCCTGGTCGAAGAACATGACCCGGTCGGCCACCTCGCGCGCAAAGCCCATTTCGTGGGTGACCACGATCATGGTCATGCCGCCACGGGCCAGGCCGCGCATCACGTCCAGCACTTCCTTGACCATCTCGGGGTCGAGCGCCGAGGTGGGCTCGTCAAACAGCATCACCTTTGGAGCCATGGCCAGCGCCCGTGCAATGGCCACCCGCTGCTGCTGCCCGCCCGACAGCTGCCAGGGGTACTTGTGCGCATGGTCCTGCATGCCCACGCGGCGCAGCAGCTGCATGGCCTCGTCGTTGGCCTGGGTGCGCGGGGTGCGGCGAATGCGGCGGGGCGCCAGCGTCACGTTGTCCAGCACGCTCATGTGGCCGAACAGGTTGAACTGCTGAAACACCATGCCCACCTCGCAGCGCTGGCGCTGCAGGGTGGTGAGGTCGTCGCACACCTCCACGCCATCGATGGTGATGCGCCCGCTGTCGTGGGGCTCCAGGCGGTTGATCGCGCGCAGCAGGGTGCTCTTGCCCGAGCCCGAGGCGCCAATGATCACCGTCACCTCGCCGGTGTGGAACACGGTGGACACGTCCTTGAGCACCTGGTGCGCGCCAAACGACTTGCACACGCGCTCGGCCACGATGTAGGGCTTGGGTGGAACGTTGGAGTTCATTGGTTGCGGCCCTCCACGTCAAAGCGGTACTCGACGGCGTTGGAGATCTGTGTGACCAGTGTGGTCAGCAGCAGGTAGGTGATGGCCACCGTGGTCAGCGTGGCGATGGGCTGGAACGTGGCCGACTGGATGCGGTTGCCCACGTTGGTCAGCTCCACCACGCCGATCGCGTAGGCCAGCGAAGAGTCCTTGAGCAGCGCCACAAAGTTGCTCACCAGCGGCGGCAATGAGATCTTGAACGCCTGCGGAAACACCACGTCCATGAACACATGCATGCGGCCCAGGCCCAGCGCCCGGGCCGCCTCGGTCTGACCGCGTGGCACGGCCAGTAGGCCCGCGCGCAGCGCTTCGGCGTTGTAGGCGCCCACATTGAGTCCCAACGCCACGACGGCGGCGGCAAAGTCGGGCAGGTTCAGCCCTGGCACCAGCACCGGCAGCGCAAAGTACACAAACAGGATCTGCACCAAGAGCGGTGTGCCGCGAATGGCCCAGATGTACACGCCAGCAATCCAGCGCACGGGCGTCCAGCGGGCGGTGCGGGCCAGCGCCGCAGCTGTGCCCAGCACCAGGCCCACGGCACCGCTGACCAGCGTGAGCCACAGCGTGGTGCGCGCACCTTCAGAAAACGCCTGGGCATTGGGTCCGATGGGGTCAGGGAAGAACGACAGCAATTGGCCCAGCAACGAGAGGGCCAGCACCATCACCACCAGTGCAGCGACCAGCGTGGCATTGCTGCGCTGCTGTCGGGACCAGCTTTGTGGCCAAAGAGCGAGAAGCATGGATCAGACGACCAGAAGGTCTTGGTTGGAAATCGGGTGGGCGGCAGGGACATTGGCCTGCGCCGCCACAAAAGGCAAAAGGTGCGCAGAGGCTCCCGGCCTTCTGCGCACCCCATGTGCCATCACATCAGTTGCAGCGCACGTCTTCGTTGAAATACTTCTTGGAGACGGCGGCGTAGCTGCCATCGGCCAGCACTTCGGTGAACGCCTTGTTCCAGGCATCGGCCAGGCCGGTGTTGCCCTTGGCCATGGCGGGGGCGATGCGCTCGATGAACAGCATGTCGCCCAGCTTGAAGCCGGCTTTGGCGTTCTTGGCAGCGGCTTCCTTGGCCACGAACTTGTCGCTGACCCAGGCGTCCACGCGCTTGGAGATCAGGGCACGCTGGGCGTCGGTGTCTTGCGGGAAGTTCTTCACTTCCTTCACGCCGCTGACCTTCTTGACCTGCTCCAGGTAGCTGGTGCCGGTTTGCACGGCCACGACCTTGCCGGTCAGGTCCTTAGCGTTGCGGATCTTGTCGTCCATGGCCACGATGATGCCGCCCGAGCAGTAATGGGGGTTGGCAAAGGTCACGGCCTTGGAGCGCTCGTCGGTCACACCGTGCGAGGCGATCACGGCGTCCCAGCGGTTCTGGCCCAGGCCGGTCAGCAGGGCGTCAAAGCCCAGGGTCTTCCATTCGAGCTTCAGGCCCATCTTCTTGACCACCAGCTCCGCCACTTCCACCTCAAAACCCGTCAGCTTGGTGCCTTCGAAATAGTTGAAGGGAGCGAACTGGCCCTCGGTGGCCACGATGATCTTGCCGTCCTTCTTGACTTCGTCCAGCGTGCGGGCCTGGACGGCGAGGGCAGCGCACAGCGCCACGGCGGTGACAACGGCAGACTTGAAAAATTGCATGACAGGTTCCTGTGGGGGTGGTTCAGGTACAAAAAATCCGGCCTGCGGGTAGGCAGGCCGGAGCGGGTGGATGCGGGCATCGCCATTGGCGATGGGCCTCGTCATCAAACGGAAACGTGCGGAAATTATAGGACGCACGTTCACATTCGGGCCATGCAGGGCAACCCCGATGACCTCGGAGCGCCCTGGTGGTAGGCCTTACGGGGCGTTGCAAGTTGGGTGCCACCCTGGCGACCGACACCCGGTGCGTGAAGAGCAGGCCTACCGCAGAAAGGCGTCGTACCCCGTCTTCAGGATCAGGGTGCTCACCACCACGATGAAGATGCCCCGCACAAAGCCGGTGCCATGCTTGAGCGCCATGTGGGTGCCGAGCAGGCTGCCCAGCACGTTGGCCACGGCCAGCGTCACCGCAAAGTGCCACCACACATGGCCCTTGGCGGCAAACAACGCAATGGCGGCGATGTTGGTGGCGCAGTTGAGCAGCTTGGCCGACGCCGATGCATTCAGAAAGTCATAGCCCAGCAGTCGCACGAACAAAAAGACGAAGAAGCTGCCGGTGCCCGGGCCAAAGAACCCGTCGTAAAAGCCGATGAGCACACCAATCAGGCAGGCGGCGATCACCTCGGCCCGGCCGGCAAACCGGGGGGTGTGGTGCCGCCCCAACTCCTTCTTGGCCAGGGTGTAGAGCAACACGCCCAGCAGCACCAGGGGCAGCAGCTTGCGCAGGAATTCGGCCGACACCACGGTGACGGCCCAGGCGCCCACGAACGAGCCGGCAAAACCGGCGGCTGCGGCCGGCAGCATGGCCGACCAGCGGATCTGCACCTTGCGGCTGTACTGCCAGGTGGCCATGGCGGTGCCCCAGACCGAGGCCGCCTTGTTGGTGCCCAGCAGCGTGGCCGGGGGCGCCCCCGGAAAAGCTGCAAATAGCGCGGGCACCATCACCAGTCCACCGCCCCCCACGATCGCATCCACAAAGCCCGCGAGCAGCGAGGCCAGGGTCATCAAAATCCATTCCATCGCAGGATTGTCGCACCGGGCCTGCTATCGATTCAGGACCGCTCAGGATCGAGCGGGCAAGAAAAAGGCGCTGGGATCGCCAGCGCCTGAAAGGGTTCACACCTCGTTGGGTGTTTTGAATGTGGTTCTTGATAGAAAGGTTGTCTCCTCGGGCCCCTCGCTTGGCACACCGAAGCGCGCTTTCGAGTGCCGTGACTGTAACGGCTGCACCCTGCTGGTGCATTGGGGGTTTCCCGCCCCCCGTTGTTGGGCGCCGGACAGCTTGCGGGGGCGCTCTGTGCCCCGATTCGGGGGCATCTGGCTGGCATGGCTCGTGCAATGCGCTTGTAACAAATTGCGAAAGGGAGCGTGCATGCGTGCAGTCAACCACCGGGTGTTTGCGGTCGTGTCGTTGTGTCTGGGGCTGTGCACCTGCGCGCTGGCCCAGGGCGTGCCAGAGGCTCCTGCAGTCGCGGCGCCCCTCACGCGCCCCGCCCTGGTGGCCCAGGACACGGTGAATGCGGCCCATACCGGCTGGATGATGACCTCCACCGCCCTGGTGCTGCTGATGACGCTGCCAGGCATTGCGCTGTTTTACGCAGGCATGGTGCGCAGGAAGAACGTGCTCAACACCATGGCCAGCGTGGTGGCCATTGCAGCGCTGGTCAGCCTGCTGTGGTTTGCGGCGGGGTATTCACTAGCCTTCACACCGGGCAGCGCCTGGCTTGGCGGCTGGGACCGTGCTGGCTTTGCCGGGCTCGACTTTCAACTGGAGGCGGGCAAGCTGGCGGTGAGCCACATTGCGCCGCTGATCCCGGAGTCGGTGTACGCGATGTTCCAGCTCACCTTTGCCATCATCACGGCCGCGCTGCTGGTGGGCGCGTTTGTGGAACGCATGCGGTTTTCGGCCATGCTCGTCTTCATCAGCCTGTGGACACTGGTGGTCTATGCGCCCGTGGCGCACTGGGTGTGGGAGCCGGGTGGCTGGCTGGCGCAGATGGGCGCGCTGGATTTTGCGGGCGGCTCGGTGGTGCACGTGAATGCGGGCGTCGCGGGGCTGGTGTGCGCCTGGTTTCTGGGCCGCCGCGCGGGGTATGGGCGTGAGCCGTTTGAGCCCTACAACCTGGGGCTCACCATGGCGGGCGCGGGCATGCTGTGGGTGGGCTGGTTTGGCTTCAACGCGGGCTCTGCGGTCGCGGCCGATGGGCGTGCCGGGCTGGCCATGGCAGTGACGCACCTGGCCGCTGCGGCCGGTGCGCTGTCGTGGATGCTGGGTGAGTGGGTGGTGCGCGGGCGCCCGTCGCTGCTGGGGCTGTGCTCTGGCCTGGTGGCGGGGCTGGTGGCCATCACACCTGCCGCCGGTTTTGTCACGCTGCGCTCGGCCGTGGTGATTGGTCTGGTGGCCGGGCTGGCCTGCTACTGGGGCGCGACGGGGCTCAAGCGGCTGCTGCGGGTGGATGACTCGCTCGACGTATTTGGCGTGCATGGCGTTGGCGGCATCGTGGGGTCATTGCTCACCGGGGTGTTGGCCAGCAAGACCGTGGGCGGGGTGGCGGGCAGCCTGCTGACCCAGGCCATCGGCGTGAGCGCCGTGGCGGCCTACAGCCTGGTGGTGACGGCCGCGCTGCTGTGGGTCATCAACTTTGCGATGGGCCTGCGGGTGGACGAACAGAGCGAACAGACGGGGCTGGACATTGCCCAGCACCGCGAGCGCCTGGGCGGCTGAATGAGCCCCGAGAGACCCGGCAGGCCTTCCCCGCTCCCGCATCGTTGTGCAACGCGGGCCAGCTGGTGCAGTCCGATGGATGACCCCAATGCATTAAGGAGCCGACCATGTCCGATTCCGACAAGCTGGCAATTGCCGCCCACCTGCATGTGCTGTTGCGGCGCAAAACGGGTCGCGTGACCGATACCGAATGGATGGCGGTCAACGCGGACTATGCGCAGGAGATCGTGCGGTTCGCGCGCCAGCGCGCTGTGGACGACAACGCGCCCGATCTGGCCGAGTGGGCCGACCGCCTGGAGCACGCCCTGCACGCCACTCCCCTTGCAGCGCCGCGCCGTCCGCTGCTGGATGTGGCGGCGCAGGCTGTGCGCTCGCGCCCCGCACCGACGCCTGAGCCCGCCCCCGAGGTGCCGCGCTATGTGGGCGGCATCCGCTGAACGCTGCAGCGACCTGGGCGCCGGGGCTTGCCAAGATCAGTGGGGCGCAGTGCCCTGTGTGAACAGCCCGGCCGTGGGAAGCAGCCCGGTCAGCTGGTTGTCGCCATAGGTGCGCAGCACCTGCGCAATCACCACCTGGTAGCCATTGAGCCACTGCGCCTGCGCGGCCTTGGCCTTCAGGTGCGCGGGGTGTTGCATCAGCGTTTGCAGCGCTTCCAGCGACTGCCAGTAGTACACGTTGGACACCAGGCCGTTGCCCGTGTCCGTCCAGGACTCCTCGCCCAGGTAGCCGTCGATGGAACGGGCGGCGGTGGCAATCGCCTCGTCCAGGCGGTGAAAGGCGTCGTCGAACTGTTTGGTCGCAAAGATGAAAGTGGAGGAGTACATCGGCGCGATGGTACTCACGCCGCCCGCCTTGCCTGGATGATCCACTCCGCCGCCTTCTCCGCCATCATCAGCGTGGGCGAGTTGGTGTTGCCGCTGGTGATGGTGGGCATGGCGCCCGCATCCACCACGCGCAGGCCGGCCACCACGCCGCCGCGCCCATTGCGCACGCGCAGTTGAGCATCCAGCACAGCCATCGGGTCGCCGTCGCGGCCCATCTTGGTGGTGCCCACGGGGTGGAAGATGGTGGTGGCAATGTCACCCGCCAGGCGCGCCAGGTCTTCGTCGCTTTCAAACTGCACGCCGGGCTTCCACTCCTGCGGCTGGTACTTGGCCAGCGCGGGCTGGGCCACGATGCGGCGCGTGACGCGCAGGCTGTCGGCGGCCACCTGGCGGTCTTCGGGCGTGCTGAGGTAGTTGGGCGCGATGGCGGGCGCGGCCTTGAAGTCGGCGCTCTTGATGTTCACCGTGCCCCGGCTGGTGGGGTTGAGGTTGCACACGCTGGCGGTGAAGGCCGGAAAGCTGTGCAGCGGCTCGCCAAACGCATCGAGCGACAGGGGCTGCACGTGGTACTCGATGTTGGGATAGGGCTGGTCGGGGCTGCTGCGGGTGAACGCACCGAGCTGCGAAGGCGCCATGCTCATGGGCCCGCTGCGCTTGAGCGCATATTCGAGCCCGATCTTGGCCTTGCCGGCCAGCGAGTTGGCCATGGTGTTGAGCGTCTGCACCCCTTGCACCTTGAACACCGCGCGGATCTGGAGGTGGTCCTGCAGGTTGGCGCCCACGCCGGGCAGGTCCGCCGCCACATCGATGCCATGCTGGCGCAGCAGTGCGGCGGGGCCGATGCCCGACAGCTGCAGCAGCTGG
>NZ_QAIM01000404.1:1796-3055 GCF_003061035.1 Acidovorax sp. HMWF018 | reverse complement strand
GGATCACCTCGCCCGCCGCGCGGGCCGTGACCATCTCGTGGCCGTCCCACACCAACACGCCGGTGCAGCGCTGGCTGCCGTCGGGCTGGGTCTCGATGATGAGCTTGGACGCCTGCGCGCTGGTCCACATCTCGAAGTTGGGCCGGCCATAGCAGGTGGGGCGCAAAAAGGCCTTGGCGGTGTTCCAGCGCCAGCCGCTTTTCTGGTTGACCTCGAAATAGCCCACGCCTTCGTTGCTGCCGCTGTTGAAGTCGTCGGTGGCCGGGATGCCCGCTTGTTGGGCGGCGTGGGCAAAGGCGTCGAGCACGTCCCAGCGCAGGCGTTGCTTTTCCACCCGCCACTCGCCGGTGCTGCCGGTGGCCTTGTTGCCGTGCAGGCGTTTGAAATTTTCGTTCACGCCTCCGGGCTGGTCCAGGCGCCAGTGGTCTTCGTGGCGGCGGAAGTAGGGCAGGGCGTTGTCCCAGCGCCAGCTGGCATCGCCCGTCAGCTCGGCCCACTGGTCATAGTCGCGCGCCTGGCCGCGCATGTAGATCATGCCGTTGATGCTGCTGCAGCCGCCCAGCGTCTTGCCGCGCGGGTAGCGCAGGGTGCGGCCGTTCAGGCCCGCGTCGGGCTCGGTGTTGTAGAGCCAGTCGGTGCGCGGGTTGCCGATGCAGTACAGGTAGCCGACTGGGATGTGGATCCAGTGGTAGTCGTCCTTGCGGCCGGCCTCGATCAGCAGCACGCGGTGGCGGCCGTCGGCGCTCAGGCGGTTGGCGAGCAAGGCACCGGCTGTGCCTCCGCCGATGATGATGGTGTCAAACGTGGTGTCGCTCATGGAGGAGGGGCGGTGCCGATCAAAGGTGGTAACGGTGGGCCATTGTGCGGATGGGGCAGGCCCTGTCGATAGGGTGTGTGCCTATTGCTACACTTTTAGTAGCTGCTGATGCTTGAATTGATTGCGCTTGGCGCTGATTTGATAATAATTACACGCTTCGCCGCCTGTCTGTGCTTGACAGGCTCGTGTCCGACAGCGTGTGCAGGATTGGCTCCGCTACCATGCACGCTCTTCCTTGCTGCTTCTTGACGACCCCACCCCTGCGGCTGCCCTGGCGGCCAGACCCATGACCGACCACGCCCCCCACATCGTTCGCGCCGATACGCCCCAAGGGCCGTGCGCGCAGCTGCGTGGGCGCTGGGGCGCGGCCGAGCTGGGCAACGCGGCGCAATGGGAGGCCGTGTCGGACCAGCTGCGCGGCGCACCCCCCGCCCCCACGCTG
>NZ_QAIM01000404.1:0-1786 GCF_003061035.1 Acidovorax sp. HMWF018 | reverse complement strand
CCGACAGCCAGCGCACCATGCTGGCACGGGTGGCGCAGTTCACCTGTGTTGCACCGCCGCCTGAGCCTTGGCGCCTGGGCGAACAGGTCGATCACCTGGGTGTGCTGGTGCTGCACGGTGTGGACCATGCCCGCCACCTGCTGGAGATGGTGGGCCAGCTGGTGCTGGACCTGGGGCGCCTGGTGCGCGCACCGCGCAAGGGGCCGTGGCGTGATGTGTCCGGCCATCTGTACCGCATGGGTGCCACGGCGCTGCCCATCACGGCGCTGGTGGGGTTCCTCATCGGTGTGGTGCTGGCCTACCTGATGAGCCTGCAGCTGCGGCAGTTTGGTGCCGAGTCATTCATCGTCAACATCCTGGGCATCTCGCTGATCCGCGAGCTGGGGCCCATGCTGGCGGCCATCCTGGTGGCGGGCCGCTCCGGCTCGTCCATCACCGCACAGATCGGTGTGATGCGGGTGACCGAGGAGCTGGACGCCATGCGCGTGATGGGCATCCCGCACGGGTTCCGGCTGGTGATGCCGCGCACCTTGGCGCTGGCGCTGGCGATGCCGCTCATCAGCGTGTGGACCACGCTGGCGGCGTTGGCGGGCGGCATGCTGGCGGCCGACATCTCCATGGACATCTCGCCGTCGTACTTTGTGCAGGCACTGCCCGCAGCGGTAAAGATCGGCAACCTGGGCCTGGCCATGGCCAAGTCGGTGGTGTTTGGTGCGTTCATTGCGCTGATCGGCTGCCACTGGGGCCTGCGCGTCAAGCCCAACACCCAGAGCCTGGGCGAAGGCACGACGGCGTCGGTGGTGTCGTCCATCACCATGGTGATCATCGTGGACGCGCTGTTTGCCATAGCGTTCAAGAACATCGGCATATGACTGAGCGCATCGCCAAGCCCGAACACATCGCCGTCGCACCCGGTGAGCCGCCCATCGTGGACGTGCAAGGCCTCTGGACGCAGTTTGGCAAGGGCGACGAAACCTTCACCGTGCACCAGGACCTGAACTTCACCGTGCAGCGCGGCGAGATGCTGTCGCTGGTGGGCGGGTCGGGCACGGGCAAGACGGTGTTGCTGCGCCAGATCCTGGGCCTGGCCCGGCCCACGCGCGGGCAGGTCACCGTGCTGGGTCGGCCCGCGTCCGAGATGGGGCGCGAGGGGGCTGCCAGCCGGGTGGGGATGCTGTTCCAGCACGGTGCGCTGTTTTCGGCCTTCAACGTGCTCGACAACGTGGCCTTTGCGCTGCGCGAGCAGGGCACGCTGCCGCCCGAGCTGGTGCGCGATGCCGCGCTGGTCAAGCTGCAGATGGTGGGCCTGCAGCCCGAACACGCCACGCGCATGCCGGCCGACCTGTCGGGGGGCATGGTCAAGCGCGTGGCGCTGGCCCGCGCGCTCATCATGGACCCACCGCTGCTGCTGCTGGACGAGCCCACGGCGGGCCTGGACCCGAGCAGCTCTGACGACTTCTGCGCGCTGCTGCGCGAGCTGCGCGCGGCGCTGGGGCTGACGGTGATCATGGTCACGCATGATCTGGATACGCTGTTCGCGCTCAGCACCCGCGTGGCGGTGCTGGCAGACAAGAAGGTCATCGTCACTGGTCCGCCGCACGAGGTGGCGCACTTTTCGCATCCGTTCATCGAGCACTTCTTCATGGGCGAACGTGGCCAACGCGCCATGGCCCCCGTGCCCTCTGTGCAGCAGGCCCCGGTGCAGACCGCCGCCGTGCCTGCGCCCGACAAGGAACATCCCTGATGGAAAACAAATCCCACGCCCTCGCCGCAGGCATCTTTGTGC
>NZ_QAIM01000040.1:0-5243 GCF_003061035.1 Acidovorax sp. HMWF018 | reverse complement strand
TCAGCAGCGTTGCCAGGCCCTGGCCACCATCGGCCAGCACCTTGCGCACCAGCAGGTCGATGGCCTGGATCTCGTTGGTGCCCTCGTAGATCATGGACACGCGCGCGTCGCGCACGATCTGCTCGATGCCCCATTCACGCACATAGCCGTGGCCGCCAAACACCTGCAGGCAGGCGCTGGCGCCGTGAAAGGCCTGGTCGGTGAGTGCAGCCTTGAGCACGGGCGTGACCAGCGCGCACCAGCGCTGCGCAGCGGCGCGTTCACCCGCGTCGGTGCTGTGCTTGGCCACATCGAGCTGCAGGGCCGTGTGGTAGGCCAGCACGCGGCCGCCGTCGATCCAGGCGCGCTGTGTGTGCAGGATGCGGCGGATGGCGGGGTGGTCTTGAATGAGGCTGGTGTCCTTGGCGCCGGGCGCGCGCATCTGGCGGCGCTCTGCGGCGTAGGCGCTGGCCTTTTGCCACGCGGCTTCCAGCAGGCCAATGCCTTGCAGGCCCACGTGCAGGCGGGCGGCGTTCATCATCACGAACATGGCGTTCAGGCCCTTGTTCGGCTCGCCCACCAGCCAGCCAGTGGCGTCGTCAAAGCGCATCACGCAGGTGGGGCTGCCGTGCAGGCCCATCTTTTCTTCGATGCGTTCGCAGACCACGGCGTTGCGTGTTCCATCCTGAAGCACCTTGGGCACCAGGAACAGCGACAGGCCCTTGGGTCCCGCCGGTGCATCGGGCAGGCGTGCCAGCACCAGGTGCACGATGTTGTCCGTCAGGTCGTGTTCGCCGCCGGAGATGAAAATCTTGCTGCCGTTCACCCGGGCGCTGCCGTCGGGCTGGGGCACGCCGCGTGTGCGCACCATGCCCAGGTCGCTGCCTGCGTGGGCTTCGGTCAGGCACATGGTGGCCAGCCATTCGCCAGTGGCGACCTTCTCCAGGTACTGCGCCTTGAGTTCGTCGCTGGCGTGGTGCTTGATGCATTCGTACGCGCCGTGCAGCAGGCCGGGCGCCATGGTCCAGCCGTGGTTGGCACCGGCCAGCCATTCAAACAGCACACACTCCAGCACCGCAGGCAGGCCCTGGCCGCCATCGTCGGGCGCGCAAGACAGCGACGGCCAGCCCGCCTGCCAGAAGGCCTGGTACGCATCGCGAAAACCTGCGGGTGTGTGCACGCGTCCACCGTCAAAGCGGCAGCCTTCTTCGTCGCCGCTGCGCTGCAGCGGGGCGATGGCGCTGTCCACAAACTTGGCCGCCTCGTCGAGCACCTGGGCCGCCAGGTCGCCGTCGGTATCCGCAAACGGCGCCAGGCCCTGCCAGCGCGTGGGCGCCTTCAGCACGGTGGTCAGCAGGTGCTGGATGTCGGCAAGGGTCTGGCGGGCTTGCATGGTTTGCTCTCTTATTAGTAGCTGTTTGCGCTTGATGGTTGGGCGCTAGCGGCTGTTTCTTCTATTTTTTGCCATGCGGCGGCCCGGACTGGGGTCAGTCCGGACCTGCGGCGCAGGAGGGATCAGGACTCTGCGGTGAAGCCGATCTTCTTGATCAGCGGGCCCCAGCTGTCGTACTCGGCCTTTTGCCAGCGGGCCTGTTCTTCAGGGGTGGAGCCATGGGGCATCAGGCCCACGATGGCCAGGCTGTCGATGACCGACTTTTCCTTCAGCGCGGCGTTGATGGCGGCGTTGGCAGCGGCAATCACCGGCTTGGGCGTGGCGGCCGGGGCGTAGAAGCCAAACCATTCTTCAGTGGTCAGCTCAGGGAAGCCCTGTTCGGCAAACGTGGGCACATCCGGCACGTAGATGGAGCGCTTGGGGCCCGAGGTGGCCAGGATGCGCAGCTTGCCGGCCTTGTAGTTGGCGATGAAGTCACCGTGCGGCGTGACCATGGCAGCCACCTGGCCGCCCACCACGTCCGTCACACCAGGGATAGAGCCACGGTAGGGCACGTGGCGCAGGTCCACACCGCTGTTGATGCCCAGCAGCGCACCCAGGAAGTGGGGCGTGGAGCCCGCGCCGGGCGAGCCGTAGCTGGCGTCCTTGGGGTTGGCCTTGGCCCAGGCCAGGAAGTCCTTCACGTTCTTCACGCTGGCGGGCACCATGGGGCCCACAGCCAAGCCGTGGTGCATGATGGCTGCGATCGACACGGGCGCGAAGTCCTTGTCGGTGTAGTTCATCTTGCTGTAGATGTGCGGGTAGTTGGCCAGGGCCGATACCTGCGCCACGGCCAGCACCGAGCCGTCTGCGGGCGCAGCTTTGAGCGTCTCCAGCGCAATGCGGCCGCCCGCGCCGGGCTTGTTTTCCACCACGCCAGGGTTCTTGCTGAACGCGCTGCCAGCCCACTTCTCGGCCACACGGCGCGCCACGGTGTCGCCCGAGCTGCCGGCGGGGAAGCCGAAGTACACCTTCACCTGGTCCACCTGGGCATGGGCGGCAAAGGGGTGGAAGGCGCCCAGCGCGGCGCTGGCGCCAAGGGCCTGAACGAATTGACGGCGGGTGGTGGTCATGCTGATGTCTCCTGGTGTGTGTCTGACGGAAATCTCGGGGGTCAAGCTGGAGCGCTTTCGCGCCCTCTTGTTATTTACTGATGTGTGGCGCTGATCGTTTACCGGGGCGCCATGCGCAGGGCGCCATCCAGGCGAATGACTTCGCCGTTCAGGTGGCCGTTGGTCACGATATGGCAAGCCAGCTCGGCAAACTCTTCGGGTTTGCCCAGGCGTGGCGGGAAGGGGATGCTGGCCGCCAGCGACTGTTGCACGGCCTCGGGCAGCTCTTTCATCAGCGGCGTGGCAAACAGGCCGGGCGCGACGGTGCACACGCGGATGGCGTGCTGCGCCAGGTCGCGCGCCATGGGCAGTGTCATGCCGGCCAGACCCGCCTTGGAGGCGCTGTAGGCCTGCTGGCCCACCTGGCCATCAAAGGCGGCGACGGATGCGGTGAACATCATCACGCCGCGCTCGCCGTTGTCCAGCACGGGCAGCTTGCTGCAGGCGGCGGCAAACAGGCGGCTCACGTTGTAGCTGCCGATGAGGTTGATGTTGATGACGCGCACAAAGTCTTCGAGCGGGGCGGCGCTGCCGTCGCGTTGCACCACGCGCTTGGCGCTGCCAATGCCGGCCACGTTCATGAGGATGCGGGCGGGGCCGTGGGCGGCGGCAGCCTTCTCCAGCGCGGCGGTCACGCTGGCGGCGTCGGTGATGTCGCAGGGGCACGCGACGCCGCCAATGTCGGCGGCGACCTTTTCGGCCAACTCGGCATTGCGGTCGAGCACGGCCACCTTGGCGCCCAGGCGGGCCAGTTCGCGTGCGGTGGCCTCGCCGAGGCCCGATGCGCCGCCGGTCACGAGGGCGGCTTGTCCTTGAATCTGCATGGTGGGTCTGTCCTGTTCGGGGTGGGGTTCAGGCGCCGGGCTTGAGGATGCCCGGTGCCGTGTTGTCGTGCAAGGCCGTGACGAGCGCATCGCGGTGCTTGAGCACGGCACGCTGGTTGACGGAGCCCTTGTCGGTGATCTCGCCCTTGTCGATGGAGGGCGGCTCGGCCATCAGCAGCGCGCGGGCCACGCGGCTGGCGCTGCCGGTGGCTTCGCGGGCCAGCCCGTCCAGCACCGCCTCGATGCGCTGGCGCACGGCGGGGTGAGCCACCACGTCGGCCCAGGGGGCGTCCGGGCCCAGGCCGGCGACTTCGCGGCAGGCGGGGGAAGGGAACAGCAGGGCGCCCACTTCCTTCATGTTCAGGCCGGTGAGCACCACGTCCTGGATGTAGGGTGCGCCCGCCACGATGATCTTGGCGCGCATGGGGCCCACGCTCACGAAGGTGCCGGTGGAGAGCTTGAAGTCCTCGGCAATGCGGCCGTCAAAAGCCAGGCCCCGGTGGATGTTGTTCTCGTCGATCCACTTCACGGCGTCGCCGGTGCACAGGTAGCCTTCGTCGTCAAACGCGTCGCGCGTGGCGGCGTCGGAGCGCCAGTAGCCGGGCGTGACGTTGGGGCCGCGGTAGCGCACCTCGGTCTTGCCGTCCACCTCCACCAGCTTGAGCACCATGCCGGGCACGGGCGCGCCGATGTGGCCGGAGCGCACGTCGGGGCTATTGCAGAACATGGCCGAGGGGGCGGATTCCGTCATCCCCAGGCCCGTGCACATCACGATGCGCTCGCCAATGGCGGCCTCTTGTGTGGCGTGCAGGCTGTCCCACACGGGCTGGGCCAGGCCGGCGCCCGAGTAGAAGAACAGGCGCACGCGCGACAGCAGGTTGGCGCGCAGCTGGGCGTCGGTCTTCATGGCCTCGGCAATCATTTCAAAGCCGGTGGGCACGTTGAAGTACACCGTGGGTGCGATCTCGCGCAGGTTGCGCAGGGTCTCGCCAATCAGTGCGGCCGTCGGCTTGCCGTCGTCGATGTACAGCGTGCCGCCATGCATCATCGCGAGGCCGAAGTTGTGGTTGCTGCCGAAGGTGTGGTTCCACGGCAGCCAGTCCACCAGCACGGGCGGGGCCTCGGCCAGCACCGGCAGCGACAGCGAGATCTGCTGCAGGTTGGCGCACCACATGCGCTGGGTGTTGATGACCGGCTTGGGCATCTTGGTGGAGCCGCTGGTGAACAGGAACTTCACGATGGTGCCGGGGCCGGTGGCGTGCATGGCCGCGTCCACCGCCGGGGTGGCGGTGGTGTGGCGCAGGCTCTGGAAGGTGCCCGCCTTGCGGCCCTCCAGCGCGCCCTGGGCCAGGATCACTTCGACATCGGCCGCCACGGTGGCTGCGATGGCCTTGCCGTAGCGTGCGCCGTCGGCGGCAAACACCAGGCCGGGGGTGAGGGTGTCGATGACGTGGCGCAGCTTGTCGTAGTCCTGGCTCACGGTGGCGTAGGCGGGCGACACGGGGCAGTAGGGCACACCGGCGTAGATGCAGCCCAGCGCCAGCAGCGCGTGTTCGACGGTGTTCTCGCTCAGCACCACCACCGGGCGCTCTGCGTTCAGGCCCCGGTCCAGCAGGGCCTGGCCGATGCTGCGCGCGGCGTCGAGCGCCTGGGCGTAGCTCACATGCTGCCAGTCACCCGTTTTGCCTCCGGGCAGCTGTTCGCGGCGTGCCAGAAAGCTGTGGTCGGGCGTGGTCTCCGCCCAGTGCACCAGGTAGTCCGTCACGCGGCGCGCAAAGGCGCCCAGGGGCAGGTCCGCCTGCAGGTAACGCACGCCCGGTGCACCGTCACGCAGGCTGACGCGGGTCACGCCGAAGGTCACGGGGCGGTAGCGGGCCGGGGCGAGGGGGGTGGAGA
>NZ_QAIM01000403.1:0-1655 GCF_003061035.1 Acidovorax sp. HMWF018 | reverse complement strand
TTCGATGAGGTGCTCTGCCTGGGGCTGCAGCTGAACCTGAGCGGCCGGGTGCAGTTGCAGCAGTGGGATGCACCGGTTTGCGAGGGCGAAATGTTCCTCTGGCGCACCGACCAGCGGCAGGACCATGAGGTGCTGGAGCGCACCCACAGCGTGTCGCTGATGATTCCCTGGCAGCTCATGCGCGAGCAGCTGCCGAGGCGCAAGCAGCCGCCGACAGCCTGCCGCATGGATAGCCGCACAGGCGTGGGGGCGCTGTTGAGCCAGCACCTGATGGGGCTGGCCAAGGAGCTTGGCGCCATGCCGCCCTCTGCACACCTTGCCCTGTGCCGCACGGTGATAGGGCTGCTGGATCTTGCGTTGCCAGAGCCGGAGAGCGCCACCCGGTTCACGGCCATGGCCGCGTTGCGCGAACGGGCGCTGGCCTACATCGCCCAGCATTTGCACGAGGATGACCTGAGCCCGGCACGCATCGCCGCCGCGCTCGGCATTTCGCGGCGCTACCTGCACGCGCTGTTTGCGCAGGGCGACACCACGGTGGTCGGCCACATCCTGGAAAGCCGGTTGCAGGCGTGCTGGCGGGCACTGATTGACCCGGCCTGCAGGCACCAGCAAATCTCGCAGATCGCCTTCCACTGGGGCTTCAACTCCACCAGCCACTTTTGCCGCGCATTCAAGCAACGCTTTGGGATGCCGCCCAGCGATGCGCGCGGGATGGGAGTCCATGGCCCGGCCATGGGCCAGGCCCGGCCAGCCGGGTTTTCCCTTGTGCACGCAAAGTCACTCGCCATGCGCTGGCGGGCAAGACGTGCATGGGCTGAATGCCGACGATAGGCCAAGTCTTCCACCCTTCACCTTCACAGCACCCACTTTCCGAGGAACGCCCCCATGCTGCCGCAACTGCACCGCCAACCCTGGATGGACAGCGACATCGAGACCTTTCGTGACCAGGTTCGCCGCTACATCGCCGCCGAGATGGCTCCGCACCTGCCCGTCTGGCGCGAACAGGGCTACATCCCGCGCGAGGTCTGGCGGCCCTTCGGCGAAATGGGTTTCATGCTGCCCGAGCTGCCCGAGGAATACGGCGGCGCCGGGGCCAGCCTCGCCTACCAACTGGTGGTGCAGGACGAACTGACCCGGGCCGAGATGCCGAACAACGTCACGGTGCACAGCATCGCCTCGCACTACATCATGGACTTCGGCACCGAGGCGCAAAAGCAGCGCTGGCTGCCCAAGCTGGGCAGCGGCGAGATGCTGGTCGGCATTGCGATGACCGAGCCGGGCTGCGGCACGGACTTGAAAGCCATATCCACCCGCGCACGCCGCGATGGCGACCACTATGTGATCGACGGCGCCAAGACCTTCATCACCAACGGCTTTACCTGCAATCTGCTGATCGTGGTCGCGCGCACCGGCGAGGCAGGCAGCCGGGGGCTGTCGCTGATCGTGCTGGAGACAGAAAACCTGCCCGGATTCCGCGTGGGCCGCCTGCTCGAAAAGATCGGCATGCCCGCGTCGGACACGGCGGAACTGTTCTTCGACGGGGTGCGCGTGCCGGCCGATCAACTGCTGGGCGGCGTCGAAGGGCATGGCTTCAAGCAGTTGATGGGCCAGTTGCCCTACGAGCGCATGTCCATCGCCGTGCCGGCCGCAGCCGT
>NZ_QAIM01000402.1:0-4672 GCF_003061035.1 Acidovorax sp. HMWF018 | reverse complement strand
CTCGATCTTGCGCGCCGCATGGCGAACGCCATCCGCATGCTGGCGGTGGACGCGGTAGAGGCCGCGAACTCGGGCCACCCGGGCGCACCCATGGGCATGGCCGACATCGCCGAGGTGCTGTGGAACCGCCACCTGCGCCACAACCCCGCCAACCCCGCCTGGCACGACCGAGACCGCTTCGTGCTCTCCAACGGCCACGGTTCCATGCTGCTGTACGCGCTGCTGCACCTCACGGGCTACGACCTGTCGATGGACGACCTGCGCCAGTTCCGCCGCCTGCACAGCAAGACCGCCGGCCACCCTGAAGTGGGCGTGACACCGGGTGTGGAAACGACCACCGGACCGCTGGGCCAGGGCCTGGCCAACGCGGTCGGCATGGCGCTGGCCGAGAAGCTGCTCGCGCACCAGTTCAACCGCCCCGGCCACGACATCGTGGACCACCACACCTACGTGTTCCTGGGTGACGGCTGTCTCATGGAAGGCATTAGCCACGAGGTGTGTTCGCTCGCAGGAACGCTCCGCCTGTCCAAGTTGATCGCGCTGTACGACGACAACGGAATTTCCATCGATGGCCATGTGCAGGGCTGGTTCACCGACGACACACCGCGCCGCTTCGCTGCCTACGGCTGGCACGTGGTCACAGTGGACGGTCACGACCCCAGCCTGATCCACGCCGCGCTGCAGCGCGCACGCAGCGCGGCCGCGCAGGCCGAGGGAAAGCCCACGCTGATCTGCTGCAAGACCGTGATCGGCAAGGGCGCGCCCAACAAGCAGGGCAGCCACGACGTGCACGGCGCCGCCCTGGGCGCCGCCGAGGTTCAGGCCACGCGCGAGGCGCTGGGCTGGAGCGCCGCGCCCTTCGAGATTCCGGCCGACATCGCTGCCGCATGGAACGCCACCGAGCGCGGGTGTGCGCTGGAAACGCAATGGCTGGCGCGTCTCGCCGCCTACCGCCAGGCCTTCCCGGTCGAAGCCGCCGAGTTCGAACGCCGCATGGCCGGCGACCTGCCCGAGGCCTTCGTGAACGAGATTCCCGCGCTGGTGGCGGCGCTCGGCCAGTGCACCGATGCGGTGGCCACCCGCAAGGCCAGCCAGCTCGCGCTCGATGCCATGGCACCGAAGCTGTCTGAAATCTTCGGCGGCAGCGCCGACCTCACCAGCTCCAACCTCACCAACTTCAAGGGCTGCGTCACCGCCGGGCCAAACAAGGCTGGCCGCTTCAGTGGTGGCAACCACCTGAGCTACGGCGTGCGCGAGTTCGGCATGGCCGCCATCATGAACGGCATGGCACTGCACGGTGGTTTCATTCCCTACGGCGGCACCTTCCTCGCGTTCAGCGACTACAGCCGCAACGCGGTGCGCATGGCCGCGCTGATGAAGCTGCAGGTGGTGCATGTGTTCACGCACGACAGCATCGGCCTGGGCGAAGACGGTCCGACCCATCAGCCGGTGGAGCATGTGCCCAGCTTGCGCATCATCCCGGGGTTGGACGTGTGGCGGCCCGCCGATGCGCTGGAAACGGCCGTGGCCTGGTCCCATGCGCTGCTGCGGCGCGACGGTCCCACCGCGCTCGCGCTCTCGCGTCAGAACCTGCCGCAGCTGGGCGATGCGTCGCGCGCAGCGGACATCCGGCGCGGGGGCTACGTGCTCTCGGACATGGACGGTGCTCAGGCGGTGATCGTCGCCACCGGTTCCGAAACGGCGCTCGCCATGCAGGCACAGACCGCGCTCGCGGCCGAAGGCATCGCCACACGCGTGGTCTCCATGCCCTGCACCAACCTGTTCGACCGGCAGGACGCCGCCTGGCAGGACGCGGTGCTGCCGCCCGCGCTGCCCGCTATCGCGGTGGAGGCCGCGCACCCCGATTTCTGGCGCAAGTACGTCGGCCGCACCGGGCGCGTGGTGGGCATGGCGAGCTTCGGCGAATCGGCACCCGCGAAAGACCTGTACGCACACTTCGGCATCACCGCCGCGCGCGTGGCCGACGAGGTGCGCGCACTGGTGCACCCACGCCCGCGTGTGCGCGCCGGCATCGAAGCGGTGACGGCATGAGCGCGAACGTCCAGGCTTTCGACTTGGCAATGTTCGACCTCGACGGCACCCTGGTCGCCACCGCCGGCGAGATTGGCGACGCCGTCAACGACACGCTGGTGCGCTTCGAGCTGCCAGCGGTCTCGCAGGTGCAGGTGGAGCGCTGGATCGGCCACGGCACGCGCGAGCTGCTGATCCAGGCACTGGCATCGGCCAGCGACACCACCGCCGAGGTGATCCGGTCCAGCAGCTCACTGAGCTTGATCGCTGCCGAATTCGATCGCCACTACCAACGCCGTTGCGGCACGCGCAGCCAGCTCTACCCCCAGGTGCGCGACACCCTGTTGGCCCTGCGCGAGCGCGGCGTCAAGCTCGCCGTCGTGACCAACAAGGAAAGCCGCTACACCGCCACCGTGCTCGATGCACACCGCCTCGCACCGCTGTTCGACCGCGTGATCAGCGGCGACACCCTGCCCACCAAGAAGCCCGACCCCGCTGGCATCCACAGTTGCCTCACGCAGTTCGGCGCGGCCGCAGAACGCGCGCTGTTCGTGGGCGACTCCTCCATCGACGTGGCCACCGCGCGCAACGCCGGCGTGCGCGTGTGGGCGCTGCCCTATGGCTACAACATGGGTGAGCCCATCACCGCCAGCCGACCCGATCGCGTCATTCCCGACATTTCTCTCCTGCTGAACTGAATTTCTTTCGAACATTCCATGACACAGAAAGCCCCCATCAAGATCGGCATCAACGGCTTCGGCCGCATCGGCCGCAACGTGCTGCGCAGCGCGATCCAGAACTTCCAGGACATCGAAGTGGTGGCCATCAACGACCTGCTGGAGCCGGAGTACCTGGCGTACATGCTGCAGTACGACAGCGTGCACGGCCGCTTCAAGGGCGACGTGAAGGTTGAAGGCAACACCCTGATCGTCAACGGCAAGAAGATCCGCCTGACGCAGGAGCGCGACCCGGCCAACCTGAAATGGGCCGACGTTGGTGCGGAGGTCGTCATCGAATCCACCGGCCTGTTCCTGGACAAGGCCACCGCGCAGAAGCATCTGGATGCGGGCGCGAAGAAGGTCATCCTGTCGGCCCCGAGCAAGGACGACACCCCGATGTTCGTCTTCGGCGTGAACGACAAGACCTACAAGGGCGAGGCCATCATCTCCAACGCCAGCTGCACCACCAACTGCCTGGCGCCCATTGCCAAGGTGCTCAACGACAAGTGGGGCATCAAGCGCGGTCTGATGACCACGGTGCACGCGGCCACGGCCACGCAGAAGACGGTGGACGGCCCGAGCAACAAGGACTGGCGCGGCGGTCGCGGCATCCTGGAAAACATCATCCCTTCCAGCACCGGTGCGGCCAAGGCCGTGGGCGTGGTGATCCCCGAGCTGAACAAGAAGCTCACGGGCATGTCCTTCCGCGTGCCGACCTCCGACGTGTCGGTGGTCGACCTGACGGTGGAACTCAACAGCGAAGCCAGCTACGACGAGATCAAGGCCGAGATGAAGGCCCAGTCCGAAGGCGCGCTCAAGGGCGTGCTGGGCTACACGGAAGACAAGGTGGTCGCCACCGATTTCCGCGGCGATACCCGCACCTCGATCTTCGACGCCGAAGCCGGCATCGCGCTGGACAAGACCTTCATCAAGGTGGTGAGCTGGTACGACAACGAGTGGGGCTACTCCAACAAGTGCCTGGAAATGGTGCGCGTCGTGGGCTACGCGAAATGAAGCCTCTGCGATTCAGCGATGTGTGTGCAACCGGCTTCGCGCGCGGCAAGCGGGTCTTCATCCGTGCCGACCTCAACGTGCCTCTATCGCCCCCCATGCTTCGCTGCCCCCCCGAGGGGGGAGCAACCGCCTTGGGGCGGCCCGGCGGCGGCTGGGACGACAGCGGCCGCATCACGGAAGACACGCGCATCCGCGCTAGCATCCCGGCCATCCAGATGGCGCTGGACGCCGGCGCGGCGGTCATGGTCACGAGCCACCTGGGCCGGCCCACCGAAGGGGCGTTCAAGCCCGAGGACTCGCTCGCCCCCGTGGCCGCACGCCTGGGCGAGCTCATGGACCGCCCGGTGCGCCTCGTGGCCAACTGGATCGACGGCGACTTCTCGGTCGCCCCCGGCGAGGTCGTGCTGCTGGAGAACTGCCGCCTCAACGTGGGCGAGAAGAAGAACAGCCCCGAACTCGCGAAGAAACTCGGCGCGCTGTGCGACATCTTCGTGCACGACGCCTTCGGCACCGCCCACCGGGCCGAAGGCACCACCTACGGCATCGCCGAGACCGCGCCCATCGCCTCCGCCGGCCCGCTGCTGGCGGCCGAGATGGACGCCATCGCCAAGGCGCTGGCCGCGCCGAAGCGCCCACTGGTCGCCATCGTGGCCGGCAGCAAGGTCAGCACCAAGCTCACCATCCTCAAGAGCCTGGCGAACAACGTGGACAACCTGATCGTCGGTGGCGGCATCGCCAACACCTTCATGCTGGCCGCCGGCCTGAAGATCGGCAAGAGCCTGGCCGAAGCCGACCTGGTGGACCAGGCCAAGGCGGTAATCGAGGCGATGAAGGCGCGTGGTGCCGAGGTACCGATCCCGACCGACGTGATGACCGCCAAGGCTTTCAGTGCCGATGCGCCGGCCACG
>NZ_QAIM01000401.1:9008-46722 GCF_003061035.1 Acidovorax sp. HMWF018 | reverse complement strand
CCCGATGGGAGCTGGCTGACAGCGTCCCAGGCGGGGCCGTCGAACCAGGCGTCGCCATCGAGGTAGGCACGCAGCATGGGCAGGCCGTCCAGCCCCCAGAACAGCTTGCCGTCCACACCGAACGCAGGCACGCCAAACACACCGGCTGCTTGCGCGGCTTCGGTGTTGGCACGCAGCAAGGCCTTGGGGCCGTCGCTGTTCACGTCCTGCCCGGGGCGCACCTGCTCCGCGAGCGCCTCGGCCAGCGTGGCCAGGCGCGCAGGGTCCAGCGCGTCGGCGCCGCCTTGCCACACGTGCCGCAGCACCGTGCCCGCCACGTAGCGGTTGATGCTGCCGTCGTCGCTGCAGGCCAGGGCCTGGCGCAGCAGGGGCAGCGGGTTGAACGGGTGGCGCGCAGGCATCTGCAGTGGCGTGCCTTGCGCATGGCCCAGCCAGGTCACATGGCGGTAGGTCCAGTCGCGCTTGGGGGCAATGCCCGCAGGGCCGGGGTTGCCGTGCTGCTGCAGCAGGGCACCCAGCAGCACGGGCTGGTAGGTCACGCTATAGGTCAGCCCTTCCAGCACCTCGGGCAAGCGCTCAAACGCCAGCCAGGCATAGGGAGAAATGAAGTCCAGGTAGAACGTGATGCGCTTCATGCCTCGGTCTCCGGCACGGGCCAGTCAATGCCGGCGCGTTGCAACAACTGCGCCCAGATGGCGCGCCGCTGCGGAGCGTCGGCACGCGACCAGGCGCGGATTTCATCCAGCGTGCGAAAGCAGCCTTCGCAGTGGCTGCGGTCGGGCGTCATGCGGCACACCGAAATGCAGGGCGAAGGCACTGGCTCGGCACTTTTGGGGTCAAATTGGCCGGTAGCGCTAGTCTCTTTTGCCTTGGCAGCTAGCAAATCGATAGCATTCATGCGGCCGCCTGGGGCGCAGACGCGTCCGCCACCGGTGCTTGCACCACGTCCACCACGGGTGCGCCCGTCAGACGCTGCAGGTCGGTGGGGTGCAAGGGGAACACGCCATGGGGGTGGCCTGCTGCGGCCCACACCACGTCAAAGCGCAGCAGGTCCTGGTCGATGAGCGTGACGGGCGGCGTGGCATGCGCCACGGGCGACACGCCGCCAATCGAGAAGCCGGTGCGCGATTTCACAAACTCGGCATCGGCCCGGCCGATCTTGCCGCCCACATGGGCTTCCACCTTTTTCTCGTCCACGCGTCGGTCGCCCGAGGTGACCACCAGCACCGCAGCATCGTCGCTCTTGCGCCGGAAGATGATGCTCTTGGCCACCTGCCCCACCAGGATCCCCAGCGCATCGGCGGCCTGCTGTGCGGTGCGTGCGGCATCGTCCAGCATCTGCGGCAGGTGCGGGTGACCGCGCCGCTGCAGCTCGGCAGCCACACGCTGTACGCCCTCGGGCAGGTTCTTCAGTTCGGCTCCACACATTCGCGTTGTCTCCAGCAGGTCCACAGGGGGGCGTGATTCGGTCGGGTCTCCCTCCATTTTGCCGCGCGCCATGGCCTCCCTCGCACCCCGGCCCGCATGTCCCTGCACGGCGCTCCGGCACCCGGGCCAAATCCGGCCACTTTACAAACAGGAAATGTGTGCGCCCCACAATGCGCCGAACCTTCCCAACCCAACCGCTCCCACGCCCATGAACGATGCTGCGTTGTCCCCGCTGTGCCCGAGCCTGCCCGCGACCTCCCCTGCCAACACTGTGCCGGGCCGCCCCGCCCTCGGGGCATTGCCATGCCGGGGAGCGTTGCTGGGGCTGCTGCTGATCGCGGGCATCTTGTCCGGCTGCAGCAAACCCAACGAGGCCCCCGCGCCGGCCAAGGCCGCCCCTGAAGTGAGCGTGGTCACGCTCAAGCAGCAAAGCCAGCAGCTCGAAGCCGCCCTGCCCGGCCGCACCCGCGCCTCGCTCACGGCCGAGGTGAGACCCCAGGTGTCGGGCATTCTGCAAAAGCGCCTGTTCACCGAAGGGATGCTGGTGCGCCAAGGCCAGCCGCTGTACCAGATCGATGACGCCTCGCTGCGAGCCACCGAAGCCAGCGCGCAGGCAGCCCTGGCCAAGGCCGAGGCCACAGCGCGCACCCAGGAGGCCACGGCCAAGCGCAATGCGGAGCTGGTGAAGATCGACGCCATCAGCCAGCAGGCGTTTGAAGAAAGCCAGGCGGCGGCGGCCCAGTCGCGCTCCGACGTGGCCGTGGCCCAGGCCAACCTGGCCACCGCCCGCATCAACCTCAAGTACAGCCGCATCGAGGCACCTATCAGTGGACGCATCAGCCTGTCCAACGTGACGCCGGGGGCACTGGTCACGGCCAACCAGGCCGATGCGCTGACCTCCATCGTCCAGCTTGATCCGATGTACGTGGACTTCACCCAGTCCACCACCGAGCTGATGCAGTTGCAGCGGGACTTGGACGCTGGCCGCTTCCAGAAGGTCGAGAGCGACAAGATCCCCGTGCGCATCCGCCTGGACGATGGTACCGAGTACGCACAACGCGGCCAGCTGCAGTTTGCCGGCGTGATCGTGAACGCCACCACCGGCACCGTCACGCTGCGCGCCGTGGTGCCCAACCCCAAGGGCACGCTGATGCCCGGCATGTACGTACAGGCGCTGCTGCCCACCGGGCTCGCGCCCGAAGCGCTGCTGGTACCCCAGCAGGCAGTGACCCGAGACCTCACCGGCAAGCCCAGCGTGCTGGTGGTCAAGGAAGGCGATGTGGTGGAAAAACGCCCGATCAGCATCGACCGGGCGGTGGGCAACCAGTGGCTGCTGCAAGGCGGGCTGGCTGCGGGCGAGCGCGTGGTGACCGAAGGGTTCCAGCGCGTCAAACCGGGCGACAAGGTGCGCGCGGTGGAGGTGGACCCCAAAGCCCCCGCCAAGGGCCGCAAGGGAGCCACAGGCGCCGACGCGCCGCCCGCTGCAGGTGCCGCGCCCGCCTCGGCCCCTGCCCCAGCGGCATCCCGCTGAGCACGAAGGACGCAGCACATGGCACAGTTCTTCATCAACCGGCCCATTTTTGCCTGGGTCATCGCCATCATCATCATGCTGGGCGGTGCGCTGTCCATCGTCACGCTGCCGCTGGAGCAGTACCCCGACATCGCTCCGCCACGCGTGACCATCGGCTCCCAATACACAGGCGCCTCGGCCGAGACGGTCGAAAACTCGGTCACGCAGATCATCGAGCAGCAGCTCAAGGGCATCGACAACATGCTCTACATGAGCTCGACCTCGGATGCCTCGGGCCGCTCGCGCACCACGCTCACCTTCGCGCCCGGCACCAACATCGACGTGGCGCAGGTGCAGGTGCAAAACAAGCTGCAGGCCGCCACCAACCGCCTGCCCGACGCCGTCAAGAGCCGGGGAGTGTTCGTCAACAAGGGCGGGCAGGACTTCCTGGTCACTTACAGCTTCTTCTCCAAAGACCCCTCGATGAGCGCCGTGGACATCGGCGACTTCCTGACCAGCAGCCTGGTGGACGTGATCGGCCGCATCGACGGTGTCGGTGACGTGACGGTGTTCGGCACCAACTACGCCATGCGCATCTGGATGGACCCGGCCAAGATGGAGAAGTACGCGCTGATGCCGTCGGACCTGGTCAATGCGCTCAACGCCCAGAACGCCCAGGTGTCTGCCGGCCAGCTGGGCGCCCTGCCGGCGGTGTCCGACCAGCAGCTCAACGCCACCATCACTGCCCGCACCAAGCTCAAGACGGTGGAGCAGTTCGAGGCCATCGTGCTCAAGTCGGCGCTCGATGGCTCAGTGGTCACCGTCAAGGACGTGGCCCGCGTGGAGCTGGGCGCCGAGAACCTGACTGTGAAAGCCAAGCTCAATGGCATGCCCGGTGCGGGCATGGGCATCGTGCTGGCCGACGGCGCCAACGCCATGCAGGTGGCCGATGCCATTGCCGCCAAGCTGGCCGAGCTCAAGCCCTACTTTCCCAACCAGATCGACTACTTCGTGAGCTCGGACTCCACGCCCTTTGTGCGCGCCTCCATCAAGGAAGTGGTCAGCGCACTGGGCGAAGCCATGATCCTGGTGGTGATCGTGATGTTCGTGTTTTTGCAGAACTTCCGCGCCACGCTGATCCCCGCCATTGCCGTGCCGGTGGTGCTGCTGGGCACCTTCGGGGTGCTGTCGCTGGCGGGGTATTCGATCAACACGCTGACCATGTTTGCCATGGTGCTGGCCATCGGCCTGCTGGTGGACGATGCGATCGTGGTGGTCGAAAACGTCGAGCGGGTGATGCACGAGACCGGCCAGTCGGCCAAGGAGGCCACCCGCCAGTCCATGCGCGAAATCACGCCCGCCCTGGTGGGCATCGGGGTCACGCTGTCGGCGGTGTTCGTGCCCATGGCGTTCTTTGGCGGCTCCACCGGCGTGATCTACCGGCAGTTCTCCATCACCATCGTGGCAGCCATGGCGCTGTCGGTGTTTGTGGCGCTCACCCTCACCCCGGCGCTGTGCGCCACGCTGCTCAAGCCCGCAGCCGCGTCTGCCGGGCATGACCGGCCCATCCGCCGCGGCCTGCTGGGGCTGAACGACCGGTTCTTCCGCTGGTTCAACCACCATTTCGACGCCACTTCGGCACGCTACCAGGGCACAGTGGCCTACACCCTGCGCCGCACCAAACGCATGGTGCTGATCTTTCTGGCGGTGTGTGGCGTGGTGTGGCTGCTCATGGCGCGCCTGCCCACATCCTTCCTGCCCGACGAAGACCAGGGCTTCCTGTACGTGAACGTGAACCTGCCCTCGGGCGCCGCCGATGCGCGGCTGCAGAGCGTGCTGGACCAGGTGCGCGACTACTTTGCGCAGCAGCCCGATGTGCTGAGCTTCTACCAGGTCTCGGGCATCAACGGAGACCAGGCCTCGGCCCGCGGCTTTGTGCGCCTCAAGCCCTGGGAAGACCGCACGCTGCCCAACCAGGCCGCCGCGCAGATTGCCTACAAGGCCACGCGCGACCTGGCCTCCATCCGCGATGCGCGGGTGCTGGTCGTCATGCCGCCGGCCGTGCGGGGCCTGGGCTCCAGCTCGGGCTTCAACTTCGTGATCAAGGACATGAACGGCCTCGGCCACCAGGCGTTGCTGGCGGCCACCAACACCTTCCTGACCGAGGCGCGCAAGCGGCCCGAACTGACCAACCTGCGCATGACCAACCTGGAAGATGCCAGCGAGCTGCGCCTGGAGATCGACGACCGCAAGGCCGCCGCGCTCGGGCTGTCGTACAACGACATCAACAGCGTGCTCTCCAGCGCCATTGGCGGCACCTACGTGAACGACTTCCTGAACAACGAACGGGTCAAGCGCGTGTACATCCAGGGCGACGCTCCGGCGCGCATGCTGCCGCAGGACGTGGCGCGCTGGAGCGTGCGCAACAGCAAGGGCGAGATGGTGCCGTTTGGCGCGTTCTCCACCAACTACTGGGCCTACGGCTCGCCGCAGCTGCTGCGCTACAACGGCAACCCGGCCTACGAGCTGGAAGGCCGCGCGGCACCAGGCGTGAGCTCGGGCGCAGCCATGAAGATCGTGGAAGACATCCTGCGCACGCTGCCTCCCGGCATTGGCTACGAGTGGACGGGCGCCTCGCTGCAGGAACGCCAGTCGGGCGCCCAGGCCCCCATGCTGTACGCGATCTCGATCCTGTTCGTGTTCCTGTGCCTGGCGGCCCTGTATGAGAGCTGGACCGTGCCGCTGTCGGTGATCCTCGCCGTGCCGCTGGGCGTGGTGGGCGCGCTCGCCGCCACCTACACCCGGGGCCTCACCAACGACGTGTACTTTCAGGTGGGGCTGCTGACCACGGTGGGGCTGGCGTCCAAAAACGCGATCCTGATCGTGGAGTTTGCGGTGCAGCTGCAGGAGCAGGGCAAGAACCTGTTTGACGCCATCGTCGCGGCCGTGCGCCTGCGCCTGCGGCCCATCCTGATGACCTCGCTGGCGTTTGGCTTCGGGGTGATCCCGCTGGCCATCGGCACCGGCGCGGGTGCAGGCGGGCGGGTGGCCATCGGTACCGCCGTGCTGGGCGGCATGCTGGCTTCCACGGTGCTGGGCATCTTCCTGGTGCCGGTGTTCTTCCTGCTGATCCGCCGCTGGTTCAAGAGCCGGTCGCGCAGCGAAGACAACGCACCGCCACCGCCTGCCACCACCCTACCGCACCCCACTCAGGAGAGCGCAGCATGACGCGCCCACCCTTTTCGCCACGCCGCCAGCGCCGGCCTGCCGCCATCGCTGTAGCCCTGGCCACCACCGCACTGATCGCGGGCTGCAACCTGGCCCCCATGCACCAGACCCCCGCCCTGCCGGTGCCTGACACCGTGGGCACTACCAGTGGGCAGCCAGCCGTGGCCAGCGACGCCAGTCTGCAGGCGGCAGCGGCGCTGGGCTGGGTGCAGGCCCAGCCGCTGCGCGATGTCATTGCCCTCGCGCTGTCGAACAACCGCGACCTGCGCGTGGCCGTCGAGACCATCGAACGGGCCCGCGCCCAGTACGGCATCACCCGCGCCGACCTGTTGCCCAGCGTCACCGCGCAAGCGCAGGCCAGCCGCGCGCGCACCGCCGCTGGCATGAGCAGCGCCACAGCCCCTGCGCAGGTGGCCACGCAGTACACGGCACAACTGGGGTTTGCCAGTTACGAGATCGACTTCTGGGGCCGGGTGCGCAACCTCAACGAGGCAGCGCTGCAGCAGTTTCTGCAGAGCCATCAGAACCAGCGCAACATCCAGACAGGCCTGATTGCCGATGTGGCCAACGCCTGGCTCACCCTGGCCGCCGATGAAGCCCGGCTGCAACTGGCGCGCGACACCCTGGCCAGCCGCGAAAAGGCCTATGCGCTGACCGAACGCATCCACGCCATCGGCTCCACATCGGGACTGGTGCTGGCCCAGGCGCAGACCACGGTGGACGCGGCACGCGGCGATGTGGCGACCTACCTGGCGCAGGTGGAGCGCGACCGCAACGCACTGCAATTGCTGGTGGGAGGCCCGGTGCCTGCCGCGCTCTGGCCCACCGCCAGCACGCTGCGCGCTGACGCGCAGGCCCCGGCGGCCTTGCAGCCCGTGCCGGTGCCACTGGCGTCCAACGTGCTGCTCGCCCGCCCCGATGTGCAGGCCGCCGAAAACGCCCTGCGCGCCAGCGAAGCCAACATCGGCGCTGCGCGGGCGGCCCTGTTCCCCACCATCAGCCTCACGGCCAATGTAGGCACCGGCAGCCGCGAGCTGGACGGCCTGTTTGATGCAGGCAGCGGCACCTGGAGCTTTGTGCCGCTGGTCCGCCTGCCCATCTTCGACGCCGGCCGCAACCGCGCCAACGTGCAGGTGGCCGAGGCCAACCAGCGCATCGCGGTGGCCCAGTACGAAAAGGCCGTGCAGACCGCGTTCCGCGAGACCGCCGATGTGCTGGCCGACCGCGCGCAGTGGGACGAGCGCATTGCGGCGCAGACGCGGCTGGTGGCCGCCACCCAGAAAGCGTTCGACCTGTCGGAGGCGCGTTTCAAGGCCGGGGTGGACAACTACCTCACGGTGCTGGATGCGCAGCGCAGCCTGTATGCGGCGCAGCAGACCCTCATCGGCCTGCGCCAGGCCGAGCAGGTCAACCGCGTGACGCTGTGGAAGGTGCTGGGAGGCACCCCGGACGCCGGTTGACGGCGGCCGGGTGCAGATGGATCAATAGTCAGCCCGCGCGCTTGGTCAGCAAGGCATTGGCCGCGCGTGAGTTGGGCTTGCGATCCAGGAAGCTGCTGATGTAGGCCCCGGCATCGATGAGGAGATCCAGGTCGATGCCGGTCTCAATGCCCATGCCCTGCAGCATGTACACCACGTCTTCGGTGGCCACGTTGCCGGTGGCGCCCTTGGCATAAGGGCAGCCGCCCAGACCCGCCACGGACGACTGGAAGTTCCACACGCCCAGTTCCAGCGCGGCCAGCGTGTTGGACAGCGCCTGCCCGTAGGTGTCATGAAAGTGGCCCGACACCTCGTCGATGCCAAAGTGCTGCAACGTGGCCTCCAGCGCCTTCTGCACCTTGCGCGGCGTGCCCACACCAATGGTGTCAGCCACATCCACGCGCTGCACGCCAATGCCCTGGAGCAGGCCAGCCAGGTAGGCCACGCGCTCAGGGGCAATGTCGCCTTCGTACGGGCAGCCCACGGTGCAGCTCATGGCGCCGCGCACACGGATGCCGGCGGCCAATGCGGCCTCCACTACAGGGGCAAAACGCTCGATGCTCTCGGCAATGCTGCAGTTGATGTTGCGTTGGCTGAAGGCCTCGCTGGCGGAACCGAAGACGACGATCTCGTCGGGTTTGTCCAGCAATGCCGCCTCAAAGCCCTTGAGGTTGGGCGTGAGCACCGAATACGCCGCGCCTGGCTGGCGGGTGATGCCCGCCATCACCTCGTGGTTGTCGGCCATCTGCGGCACCCACTTGGGGCTGACGTAGCTGGTGACCTCGATCTCTTTCAGGCCGGCCTGCTGCAGGCGGTGCACCAGCTCGATCTTGACGGCGGCGGGCACCGGGGTCTTTTCGTTCTGCAGGCCGTCACGGGGGCCAACGTCGATGAGGCGGACGCGGGAGGGAATGCTCATGGGGCTACCAAGTGGTGGATCAAGGAATGCCGCCATTGTCTCGCCACCGCCTCCACAGGGCCACCCCATATCGTGCCAGACCATTCGCCGGACGCGCCATCAGCCAGCCCGGGTGTGATCACCCTCGACCTCCTGCCGCAGCAAGGCCACCATGGCCTGCGCCGCCAGCGACAGCGGCCGCCCGCGCAGCGTGATCAGCCCGATGGGCCGGTGCAGCACGGGCGCCTTGAGCGGGCGTGTGACCACCTCGGGCCGGCGCACCACCTGGGCGGCCAGCTCGGGCAGCGCGCTCACACCCAGCCCTGCCGCCACCATGGCCGCAATGGTGGCCAGGTGCTCCACCTCGTAGCGGGGTTCAAAGCGGATGCGGTGCGTCAGCAGGGCCTCTTGCGCGTACTGCCGCACGCTGGTGCCCGCAGGCATGGAGATGTGGTGCAGCTCGGCCACCTCGGCCCAGGCGATGGCACCCCGCCCACGGGCCAGGGTGTGCGTGCGCTGCATCAGCAGCACAAACCGATCGGACACCAGCGGGGTGTAGTCCAGATCCGCATAGGCGGGGTTGGCGGCGGTGAGGGCAAAGTCCACGCGCCCGGCACGCACCATGTCAAACGCCGGGCCCGCCAGGCTGTCGATCAGCTCCATCTGCACGCCCGGGTGCTGTGTGGCGAACCGGGCAAACGCGCGGGGTACGGCCCCGGCTGCCAGCGACGGCAGCGCCGCCAGCGCAATGCGACCCACCTGCAGCTGCGCCACCTCCTGCACGCGGCGCACGGTCTCCTCCATCTGGTGGCGCAGAAACCGCGCCTGCTCGGCAAACACCTCGCCCGCCAGCGTGAGCTGCACGGTGCGCGTGGTGCGCTCGAACAGGCGCACGTCCAGCATCTCCTCCAGCCGAGCCACCGTGCCCGACACCGCCGACTGCGACAGGTGCATCTGCAAGGCCGTGCGCCGAAAACTCAGCGTCTCGGCCAGGGAGAGGAACACATCCACCTCGCGGGCGGACCAATTGATCTTCATAACCGATCAGTCTATCGAAAAAGACGTCTGGACCGCGCAATGTGGGGCCCCTAGACTGAATTCAACGCAAGCACACCGCTTGAACAGATTGAGAGCATCAAGGAGACACGATGGAGAACAGTTCGCCGCGCAGCGCGCGCACCGTGGTGGTAGGCGGAGGCACCATGGGGGCCGATGTGGCCGTGGTCCTGGCCCGTGGCGGCGCGCAGGTCACGGTGGTGGACCCCCACGCCGCCCGCCGCGAACACTTGCGGCCGCACATTGCGCAGGAGCTGGCCGCCGCAGGCCAAGCTACCCACGCCGGCCCGGTGCAGGTGTGCGCCAGCCTGCAGGATGTGGACTGGAACGGCGTGGTGCTGGTGGTGGAATGCATCACAGAGCAACTGGCAGCCAAACAAAAGCTGTTTGCCGAGCTGGAAACCGTGGCCCCCCCCAACGCCGTGCTGGCCAGCAACAGCTCGGGCTTTCCCATCAGTGCCATCGCCCAGGGACTGGGCACGGCTCAGCGGATGCTGGGCCTGCACTTCTTCATGCCCGCCCACCTGGTGCCGCTGGTGGAGGTGGTGCTGGGCGAGCGCAGCGACCCCGCGCTGGGCACCTGGCTGCACGCCTTCATGCGCGGCTGCGGCAGCGTGCCAGTGCTGGTCAAAAAGGACAAGCCCGGCTTTCTGGCCAACCGCATGCAGCACGCGCTCTCGCGCGAGGCCTTTGCACTCATCGACGAAGGCATTGCCTCGCCGGAGGACGTGGACGCCGCCGTGCGCTTTGGTTTTGGCTTTCGCTTCCTGGCGGCAGGCCCGGTGCTGCAGCGCGACCACGCAGGCATTGAGGTGCACACCGCTGCCGCAGCCACCATGTACCCCACGCTGTCGAACACCGACGTACCCGCCCAGGCCCTACGCGACAAGGTGGCGCAGGGTCAGCTCGGCATGAAGACGGGCAAGGGTTTTTTTGACTGGCCCGAAGACCGCAAGCGGGCCGAACGCGCGCGCTACGACACGCTGCTGCGCCAGGGCCTGGCGCTGCTGGCCGGCGAGTTGCCCACCATCGAGCCTCCCACCGATATGTCACAGACGGACACCCCAACGACCACTGGAGCCCGCGCATGAGTGCATCGCCCGCATCACCCACCATTGCCAGCCAGTGGGTTGACCCACTGATCGTGACCGTGGCGCCCAACGGCGCCTACAAACAGCCCGCCGACCACTCCGCCGTGCCCATCACACCGGCCACGCTGGCCACCACGGCCAAGGCCTGCCTGGACGCGGGAGCGGCCATGCTGCACATGCACATCCGCGACGCGCAAGGCCGCCACAGCCTCGATGTCGAAGGCTACCGCGAGGCGCAGCGCGTGGTGCGCCAGGCCGTGGGTGACGCGATGGTCATCCAGATCACCAGCGAAGCCGCAGGCGTGTACCAGGCCCCCGCGCAGATCGCCATGGTGGAGGCCCTGCAACCCGAGGCCGTGTCCATCGGACTGCGCGAAGTAGACAAGCCCGAGATCGGCGAAGCCGGACTGCAGCGCTTCTTCACCGGCCTCGCCCAGCGCCGCACCATGGTGCAGGTCATCCTGTATGACGTGGCCGACCTGCGCCGCTGGCAGGCACTGCGCGCCAGTGGCGTGGTGCCGGATGCGCCCTGGTTCCTGCTGTTTGTGCTGGGCCGCTACAGCGCGGGCCAGACCTCCAGCCCGCGCGACCTGCTGCCCTTTCTGAACGCCCATGACGGCAACGAGCCCTGGGCCGTGTGCGCCTTCGGGGCGGCAGAAAACGCCTGCGTGGCCGCAGCCGCCGTGTTTGGCGGCCACGCCCGCGTGGGGTTTGAAAACAACCTGCTGTGCAAGGACGGCAGCGTGGCCCCCGACAACACCGCGCTGGTGCGCCAGGCCGTCGAAGCCGCCGCCGCACTGGGCCGCCCGCTGGCCACCGCCGCCGACATCCGGCAGCGCTTTGGCGCAGGCTGAGCGGCACTACTCCATCGCGCTCCCCATCCATTGACATCAACCCGCAGCAGACGGGCTTTATCCATCCCCACAGGAGACAGACATGCACCACCGCCACCTTTACTCGTCCACACATCGCGGCGCCCGGCGCGCCGTGCTGCACGCAGCCCTTGCCGTGCCCCTGGCCCTGGGCATCGCAGGTCACGCTGCGGCGCAGACGGCCGCCACCGCCTTCCCCAGCAAGACCATCCGCTTTGTGGTGCCCTATCCGCCCGGTGGACCCACCGACCTGATGGCCCGCATGCTGCAGCCCGAGCTGCAAAGCCGCCTGGGTGTACCTGTGGTGGTGGACAACAAGGGCGGCGCCGGTGGCAACACCGGCAGCGCCGAGGTGGCCAAACAGGCGCCAGCGGACGGCCACACGCTGCTGCTGGCCGCCAGCGGCCCGATGGCGGTCAACCCCTCGCTGTACGCCAGCATGCCGTTCAACCCGCTGTCCGATCTGGTGCCGGTGATCCAGCTATCGGCATTTCCGCTGGTGCTGGAGGTGCATCCCTCCCTGGGCGTCAAGACACTGGCCGAATTCCTGGCCATGGCCAAGGCCGGCAAGCCAGTGCTGAGCTACGCGTCGGCCGGCAACGGCACACCGCAGCACCTGGCGGGCGAGCTGTTCAACACCACAGCGGGCGTGAAGATGGGGCACATCCCCTACCGTGGCGCTGGCCCCGCGCTCAACGACCTGATCGGCGGACAGGTGAACGTGATGTTCGACATCGTCGGTAGCTCCCTGCCCCACATCCAGGCGGGCAAACTCATTCCGCTGGCCGTCACATCCAGCGAACGCGCCAAGGTGCTGCCCAATGTGCCCACCATGGCGGAGGCTGGCATTGCGGGCTACCAGATCACCGGCTGGCATGGCATTGCGGTGCGCGCAGGCACCCCGCAAGCCACCGTTGACAAACTCAACGCCACGGTGAATGCGATCTTCAAGGAACCCGCGTTCCGCACCAAATGGGAAGCCATTGGCACGCCCGTGGTGGGGGGCACGGCGGCAGACTTTGGGGCGCTCATCAAGGCCGACGCGCAGCGACTGGGCAAGCTGGTGCGCGATGCCGGCGTGACGGTGGACTGAAAAGGCCCCCCCTCTGTGTCCGCGCACAGAGGGCTATGCGACAGACCTGGGGCGCAAGCGCAGCAACAGCCAGCCCACTGCCATACCGATGGCGCTGGAGAGCAGCATCACTGCACCGATCACTATCTTCACGGTGGTGGAACTGCAGATTTCCGCCTGCACCGGGTCCTTGGCGGAGTAGCGCACCGAAACAGTCTCACCCACCTTGTGGATGGCCTGCTGCTGGCGTGCGACCGAATCCGTGAAGCTGTAGGTTCGCCCATCGCCCGCCACAAACTCCACAATGCTTTTCTTGGCAAGCCCCCGGCGGTGGGATGGGCCTGTCATGATTTCTTCATGCGCCACCACCCGGCCCTTGGCGGTGTGCGTGTCGCCCAGCATGTTCATGCCAGAGGCCAACAACCACGCCGCGCCCAGCGCGGTCAAGGCGCTGGGCACCAGCAGCATCCAGCCCAAAAGGCCAAAGAAACGACGAAACGTGGAGGTGCTCATGTCCGCCATTCTCTACGCTGGCGAGCGCGTGGACCGACGGCCTCAGTAGCCCCGCGCGGGGTTCACGACGCCCGCCACCGCCTCGCCGTGCTCCAGCGCCACCATCTTGCGTGCGATCTGGGCAATGCTCTCGTCGCGCAGCGTGCGCGCCGAGGTGTGGGGCGTGACGGTGATGCGCGGGTGCGTCCAGAACGCATGGCCTGCGGGCAACGGCTCGGTGCGGAACACATCGAGCGTGGCGCCTGCCACATGGCCGCTGTCGATGGCGGCCACCAGGTCTTCGTCCACCAGGTGCGCGCCGCGCGCCACATTGATCACGTAGGCACCCGGCTGCAGGCGAGCGAGCGTGCCCTTGTTGATGACGTTGGTCGTATCGGGCGTGAGCGGCAGCAGGTTGACCAGGACGCGGCTCGCGGCCAGAAAGTCATTGAATTGATCTGCGCCCGCAAAGCCGCGCACGCCGTCGATGGCCTTGGGGCTGCGGCTCCAGCCGTTGATGGGAAATTCAAACTGCGCCAGCGCCTTGGCAACCCGCTCGCCCAGCACGCCCAGGCCCATCACACCGATGGGATAGTCGCTGCGCAGGCGTGGCTTGCGGTAGCCCCAGCGGCCCGCCTGGGTGTCGGCCTCATAGCCATCAAACTCGCGGAAGTGGCGGATGACCGCGTGGCACACATATTCAGCCATCTGCACGGCCATGCCCGCATCATCCAGCCGCACCACCAGGGCCTTGGGAGGCAAGCGCAGCTTGAGGAGGGCATCCACCCCCGCGCCAATGTTGAACAGGGCTTTGAGCACCGGCTGTTCGTCCATGAACTGCTGGGGTGGTGCCCAGACCACGGCGTAGTCGGCCTGCGGGGCGCCGGGCTGCCAAACAGAAATCTCAACGCCGGGCAGCGCGGCGGAAAAGCCCTGGAGCCAGGGCTCGGGCTTGGCATCGGTACAGCAAAAGGTGATTTTCATGGGGCCCAAGCGTAGCCGCATTGGGCCCCCTGCGCTGTCACCTGCAGACGACTCGGGACACTGCGTGGCTCAGGCCTTGTCGGCGGCTACCAGCTTGAGCAGCTCTGCCCCCTCGGGCACCTGGTCGCCTGGCGCGTACAGCAGCTCCTGCACCACGCCGTCGGCTGGGGCGGCAATGGTGTGCTCCATCTTCATGGCCTCCATCACCGCCAGTGGCTGCCCCTTGGCAACCTTGTCGCCCGCCTTCACGGCAAACGACACCACCTTGCCGGGCATGGGGGCTGTGAGGCGTCCGCCTTCAGCCGCTGCCTCGCCCGCGTGGGCCAGCAGGTCGATGGCGGTGATCTGCGTGGCGCCCAGCGGGGTGAACACATGGTCCACCTCGCCCTGCGCGTACACGGCAGCGCGCGTGCGCTGGCCGGCGAACTGCAACTCGATGGCGCCCTGGGGCGCTGCGCCAAAGACCAACGAACCGGACACGGCAGCGTCGCCCTCGCCCACCTTCAAGTGCAAGCCGCCACCGCGCTCGTAAGTCAGCAGCGCCTTGGCGTGTTCACCGCCAAATTCAAATTCAAACCGGCGCTGCACCACGCCATGCGTGTGAAAGCCGTCGCGGCGGCTGAACGGGTCCACGCCCTCGCTCGTACGCTCATTCAGCAGGGCCTGCGCCACGGCCGCCGCAGCGGCCAGGGGCAAGCCCACGGGTTCCTGGTGGAACAACACAGCCTGCTCACGCGGGATCAGCGCCGTGTCCAGCTTGGCGCGGGCAAACGCATCGGTGCGTGCCACGCGGCGCAAAAACTGCACGTTGGTTGCCAGGCCCACGATGTGGGTCTGGGCCAGCGCCTCGTCCAGCCGCGCCAACGCCTGTTCGCGCGTGTCGCCGTGCACGATGAGCTTGGCCACCATGGAGTCGTAGAACGGGCTGATCGCATCGCCCTGTCGCACGCCGGAATCCACGCGCACCGCGCCGCGTTCAAACGTCACGCAATCGGGCAGCGCATACACATTGAGCGCACCGGTCGCGGGCAGGAAGTTGTTGTCGGGGTTCTCGGCACAAATGCGGGCTTCGATGGCGTGGCCGATGATGCGCAGGTCTTGCTGCTGGAGCGGCAAGGGCTCGCCCGACGCTACACGCAGCTGCCACTCCACCAGGTCGAGGCCGGTGATCGCCTCGGTCACAGGGTGCTCCACCTGCAGGCGGGTGTTCATCTCCATGAAGTAGAACTTCATCTGCTCGGGCGCGTCGTAGCCGCCGGGCTGCTCGACGATGAACTCCACCGTGCCCGCGCCCACATAGTTCACAGCCTTGGCGGCGGCCACGGCAGCCTCGCCCATGCGGGCGCGCAGCTCGGGCGTCATGCCCGGCGCAGGCGCTTCCTCCAGCACCTTCTGGTGGCGGCGCTGCACGGAGCAATCGCGCTCAAAAAGGTACACACAGTTGCCGTGCGTGTCGCCAAACACTTGGATCTCGATGTGGCGCGGGCGCTGCACGTACTTTTCGACCAGCACCGCGTCGTCACCAAAGCTGTTGATGGCCTCGCGCTTGCAGGAGTCGAGCGCCGCCGCAAAATCCTCGGCCTTGTCCACGGCGCGCATGCCCTTGCCGCCGCCGCCGGCGCTGGCCTTGATGAGCACCGGATAGCCAATACGATCCGCCTCGCGTTGCAGCAGCGCCGGGTCCTGGTCAGCACCGTGGTAGCCGGGCACCAGGGGCACCTGGGCCTGCTCCATGAGGCGCTTGGATTCGGCCTTCAGCCCCATGGCATTGATGGCGCTGGCGGGGGGGCCAATGAAAACCAAGCCCGCGTCGGAACAGGCCTTGGCGAAGTCTTCGTTCTCGCTCAGAAAACCGTAGCCAGGGTGGATGGCCTGCGCGCCCGTGGCCTTAGCGGCCTCGATGATGCGCTCCCAGCGCAGGTAGCTGTCCTTGGGCGCGCTGCCGCCGATGTGCACGGCCTCGTCGCACACGGCCACATGTTTGGCATTGGCGTCGGCGTCGGAATACACGGCGACGGTTTTCACGCCCAGGCGCTTGGCCGTGGCGGCCACTCGGCAAGCGATCTCACCGCGATTGGCAATCAAAATTTTCGTAAACATCTAAGCCACCTTGGCAGAACCAGAAAAGAAAGAGGACAAACGCCGCACCACGGCGCGCAGAAATTGGAACAGCACCACCAGCAGCAGCACCGACACCGCTACCATCACCACCAGCGCGATGCCAAAGGCCACCGGGTACTGCGTGGCCAGCCACACCACAGCCACCACCAGACCGTCTTCAAAGAACGACAGACCCCAGTTGGAAAACGGCTCGGGCGAGGTGTTCACGGCGGCGCGGGTGGTCATCTTGGTGGCCAGCGCCGTTGCCGAGAGGGAGCCCCCCAGCAGTCCCGCCACCACGGCCATGGTGGCGTTGTCGGCGCCAAACACGCCATAGGCCAAGGCGGCGCCCGCAGGCACGCGAATGAAGGCGTGCACGGCATCCCAGGCGCTGTCCACCCAGGGCACCTTGTCGGCAAAAAACTCCACCATCAGCATGAAGCCGCTGACCATCAGCACCAGCGGGTGCTGCAGCATCGCCAGGCCTGGCGGCAGCGGCATCCAGCCCAGCACGCCCATCATGCCGACCAGGAACACCACGGCATACAGCCGGAACCCGCTGGCCCAGCCCAGTGCGGCGGCCAGCGCCAGCAGGCTGGGCATGTCGAGCTTCGCAGTTGCTGTGGCTGCCGCGTCGCCCACGGCGCGCGCCGTGCCGCCATCCACATGCAGCCCTAGCGTGTGAAGCCACTGCACGATGTTGAACCAGAGGGTGTCCATGGGCGATACCGGTCAGCCCAACCAGTTGGGCTTGCGCTTGGCAAGGAAGGACTGCACGCCCTCCTTGCCCTCATCGCTGGCGCGGATGTCGGCAATGCCCTGCACCGTGGCGGCGATGAGGCCCGCGTTGATCTCCCGCTCTGCCACATCCATCACCAGCTTCTTGCACACGCGCACAGCGTTGGGGCTGGCGCTGGTCAGGGCCTTGAGCAGTTCGTCCACTTTGGCGTCGAGCTGGTCAGCCACCACGACCTCGTGCACAAACCCAATGCGCAAGGCTTCGGCCGCGCCAAAACGCTCTGCCGTGAGGAAGTAGCGGTGCGCAGCACGTGCACCCATGGCACGGATCACATAGGGGCTGATGGTGGCGGGGATGAGCCCCAGCTTCACCTCGCTGAGGCAAAAGCCTGCCGTGTCCACGGCCACGGCCATGTCGCACGCGGCCACCAAGCCCATGCCGCCTGCATATACATCGCCCTGCACGCGGGCAATCGTGGGCTTGGGGCATTCGTAGATCACGCGCAGCATCTCGGCCAGCTTGCCTGCATCGGCGATGTTTTCGTCGCGCGTGTAGTCGGCCATGCGGCGCATCCAGTTGAGGTTGGCACCGGCGCAAAAGGCAGGGCCTTCTGCGGCGAGCACCACGGCGCGCACATCGGCACGCCCACCCACATCTTTGAAGGCGGCGGTGATCTCGGCAATGACCTCATCGCTGAAGGCGTTGCGAATCTCAGGCTGCGTGAGCGTGATGCGCGCCACGGCGCCGGTTTGGGTGATGGAAAGGTTCTGGCTGCTCATGGCTTGGACGGGTTTTGCAGAAAGTAGACAAGGTCCAGCTCGGGACAGGGCTGGCCCAGCGCGGTTAATGCCGCAGTGATCTGACCCCGGTGGTGCGTGCCGTGGTTGAACACGTGCGCCAGCGTGGCCGCAAACGGCAGCGATGCCGCCGTGCCACGCATGGTGGTGTAGTCGAGCGTGCCGCTCCAGCGATCAGGCGAGAACGAAGCAATCAACGGTGCCCAGCGGGCAGCGCCTTCGCGCAACCGGGCATCGAGTTGCGCGCGGTCGGGCTCCAGCTCGGCGTCCAGCGCCACCTTGGGCGAGATGCCTTCGGCAAAGCGCACGAACCACAGATGGTGCTCGCCCACCAGCAGGTGGTTGAGCGTGCCGTGGATGCTGTGGAAGAACAACCCCACATCGCGCCGGTAGTCCTCTTCCGGCAGCGCCCGCACGGCATCGAGCAGGCGCGCCGTGGCCCACACGTTGTAGCGTGCCAGCTGGGTGAAATGCGCAACAGCGTCCATGGCGGCTCCCGGCGGGTTACATACGGAACAGGCCGAACTTGGTGTCTTCGATGGGCGCATTGCGCGTGGCGGCCAGCCCCAGCGCCAGCACACGGCGGGTGTCGGCGGGGTCGATCACACCGTCATCCCACAAGCGCGCAGTGGCGTAGTAGGGGTGGCCCTGGTCTTCGTATTGACGGCGGATGGGGGCCTTGAAGGCTTCCTCCTCCTCCATGCTCCACTGGCCGCCCTTGCCTTCGATGCCGTCGCGCTTCACCGTGGCCAGCACGCCTGCGGCCTGCTCGCCGCCCATCACGCTGATGCGCGCGTTGGGCCACATCCACAGGAAGCGGGGCGAGTACGCGCGGCCGCACATGCCATAGTTGCCTGCGCCAAAGCTGCCGCCGATGATGATGGTGAACTTGGGCACGCTGGCCGTGGCAACGGCCGTCACCATCTTGGCGCCGTTGCGGGCGATGCCTTCGTTCTCGTACTTGCGGCCCACCATGAAGCCGGTGATGTTCTGCAGGAACACCAGCGGGATCTTGCGCTGGCAGCACAGCTCGATGAAGTGCGCACCCTTGAGCGCCGACTCGCTGAACAGGATGCCGTTGTTGGCGATGATGCCGACCATCATCCCTTCGATGCGTGCAAAGCCCGTGACCAGTGTGGTGCCGTAGCGCGCCTTGAACTCGTCGAACTCGCTGCCGTCCACGATGCGCGCAATGATCTCGCGCACATCGAACGGCTTGCGCGTGTCCACGGGAATCACGCCGTACAGCTCGTCTGCTGCGAATTTAGGAGCTACCGGCGCATGATCTGCGGGCGCCTGCGGCTTGTTTTTATTCAAATTGCGCACTGCATTACGTGCCAGTTGCAGCGCGTGCATATCGTTCTGCGCCAGGTGGTCGGCCACACCCGACAGGCGGGTGTGCACGTCGCCGCCGCCCAGGTCTTCGGCCGTCACGACCTCGCCCGTCGCGGCCTTGACCAGCGGCGGGCCACCCAAAAAGATGGTGCCCTGGTTCTTGACGATGATGGACTCGTCACTCATGGCCGGCACGTAGGCACCACCTGCCGTGCACGATCCCATGACCACGGCGATCTGCGAGATGCCCATGGCGCTCATGTTGGCCTGGTTGAAGAAGATGCGGCCGAAGTGGTCGCGGTCAGGAAAGACTTCGTCCTGGTTGGGCAGGTTGGCGCCGCCCGAGTCCACCAGGTAGATGCAGGGCAGGTGGTTCTGCTGCGCCACTTCCTGCGCGCGCAAGTGCTTCTTGACGGTGAGCGGGTAGTAGGTACCGCCCTTCACCGTGGCGTCGTTGCACACGATCATGCAGTCCACGCCGCTCACGCGGCCAACGCCCGCAATGAGCCCCGCGCTGGGCGCGTCGTTGTTGTACATGTTGAGCGCGGCCAGCGGCGCCAGTTCGAGGAACGGCGTTCCCGGGTCCAGCAGCATCTGCACGCGCTCGCGCGGCAGCAGCTTGCCCCGCGCCGTGTGCTTGGCGCGGGCCGCCTCGCCGCCGCCCTGGGCAACCTTGTCGAGCTGCGCGCGCAGGTCATCCACCAGTGTGCGCATGGCGGCGGCATTGGCCAGAAAGTCCGCCGAGCGGGCATTGAGTTGGGTGTCAAGAATGGTCATACGTTGTGGCTCTTTCAAGCGGTTTTCTGTTCTTCCAGGCCCAGCTGGTCCTTCATCTCGTCGCGGATCTTGAACTTCTGGATCTTGCCCGTCACCGTCATTGGAAAGCTGGTGACAAAGCGGATGTAGCGCGGCACCTTGTAGTGCGCAATCTGGCCCTTGCAGAAGGCGCGGATGTCGTCCTCGGTGGGCCGCGTACCGGGCTTGGCGATGATCCAGGCGCACAGCTCCTCACCGTACTTCTGGTCGGGCACACCCACCACCTGCACGTCCTGCACCTGCGGGTGGCGGTACAAAAATTCTTCGATCTCGCGCGGGTAGATGTTCTCGCCGCCACGGATCACCATGTCCTTGATGCGGCCGACGATGTTCACATAGCCCTCGGCATCCATGGTGGCCAGGTCGCCGGTGTGCATCCAGCCGCCGTCGTCGATGGCCTCGCGGGTCTTGGCCTCATCGCCCCAGTAGCCGTGCATGACGGAATAGCCTTTGGTGCAGAACTCGCCGCGCTGGCCGACGGAAACGATGGCGCCCGTGTCAGGGTCCACGATCTTCACCTCCAGGTGCGGCTGCACCTGGCCCACGGTCGATACGCGCTTGTCCAGCGGCGTGTCGGTGCTGCTTTGGCAGCTCACGGGGCTGGTCTCGGTCATGCCGTAGGCGATGGTGATTTCGCGCAGGTTCATCTGCTCCACCACACGCTTCATCACCTCGGTGGGGCAGGGCGAGCCCGCCATGATGCCGGTGCGCAGGGTGCTGAGGTTGAACTCGGCAAAACGCGGGTGATCCAGCTCGGCAATAAACATGGTGGGCACGCCGTGCAGGCCGGTGCAGCGCTCGTCCTGCACCGTCTGCAGCACGGTGATCGGGTCGAATCCGTCATTGGGGTACACGATGGCAGAGCCATGCGTGAGGCAGGCCAGGTTGCCCAGGACCATGCCAAAGCAGTGGTACAGCGGCACGGGGATGCATAGCCGGTCTTCGGGCGTGAGCTTCATGCATTCGCCAATGAAGAAGCCGTTGTTCAGGATATTGCGGTGCGTGAGCGTGGCCCCCTTGGGGAAGCCCGTGGTGCCGCTGGTGAACTGGATGTTGATGGGGTCAGTGGCCTTGAGCGTCGCTGCGATGGGCGCCAGGCGCGGGTCGGCCGCGTTGCCGCGTGCCAGCAGGTCGGTAAATCGCATCAGGCCCGGTTCGTCGGCGCCCTGCCCTGCCTCATCGATCCAGACCACCGTGTTCAGGTGGGGCAGCTTCACGGAGCCGAGCTGGCCCGGCTGCTGGTGGTGCCATTCGGGCGCCAGCTCGCGCAGCATGCCCAAGTAGTCGCTGGTCTTGAAGCGGGCCATGGTCACCAGCAGCTTGCAGCCCACCTTGTTCAGCGCGTATTCGACTTCGGACGTGCGGTAGGCCGGGTTGATGTTGACCAGCACCAGGCCCACCTGCGCGGTGGCCAGCTGCATCAGCACCCATTCGGCGTTGTTGTGCGACCAGATGCCCACGCGGTCGCCGGGGGTGAGCCCCATGCCCAGCAGCGCGCTGGCCAGGCGGTGCGCCTCGGTCTGCAATTGGGCGTAGGTGTAGCGGCGGCCCTGGTGCACGCTAACCAGCGCCTCGCGCTCGGGCTGGCGGGCCACCATGTCGGCAAAGAAGGCGCCGATGGTTTGCTCGATCAGGGGAACATCGGTAGCGCCACGGGCGTAGCTGTCCACCAGCGGTGCGGATTGTGTTGCGGCTGCAGTCGTCACGGGTTTGTCTCCTCGGTCATCCGGCCAGCGCGGGCAGAGCACGCGTGGCAAGCCATTCGAAAGCATAGGCAAGCATAGAAGCCCACGGCCCGGCCGGGTTGCCACAATGGTTGCAAATCGTGCCACGGCTGGCACACTCTGTAACGTGAAATCACCTGCCTCTATCGCCCACCGCCTGCCTGCTTCCGCCACAGCCCCCGCAGCGACGCCCATCGCACCGGCGGCCACGCCCATCGCGTTCGTGCGCGCCATTGCTCTGGCCTATGAACGGCGCGGCATGAGCCCCGAACGCGCCCTGGCCCAGGCACAGATTGCGCCGCAGCTGCTGCAAGACGACAGCGCCCGCATCACCGCCTGGCAGATGGAACAGATCTCCGACGCCGCCATGCAGGAGCTGGACGACGAAGCCCTGGGCTGGTTCAGCCGCCGCCTGCCCTGGGGCAGCTACGGCATGCTGGCGCGCGCCAGCATCAGCTCGCCCACGCTGCAGGTGGCCCTGGCCCGCTGGTGCCGCCACCATGGCCTGCTGGCAGACGACATTGCGCTGCACCTCACCACCCAGGGCGACACCGCCACCCTGGCCATCACTGAGGCCCGCGACCTGGGCGCGCTGCGCGAGTTCTGTCTGGTGTCGGTACTGCGCAATGCCCACGGCCTGGCCTGCTGGATGGTGGACTCGCGCATCCCCCTCATCGCCGCCGAGTTTGCCTTTGATGCGCCCCCGCATGCCGATGCCTACGCCGTGCTGTTCCGTGGCCCCGTCACCTTCCACGTGCCACGCACCGCCCTGCACTTTGACGCCCGCTATCTGCACCTGCCCCTTCGCCGCGACGAACAGGCCCTGCGCCAGATGCTGCAGCACGCCCTGCCCCTGACCGTGCTGCACTACCGCCGCGACCGCCTGCTGGTGCAGCGCGTGCGCCAGTTGCTGGCTGCCCCCCTGCCGGGGCAACCGGCCCACGCCCTGCCCCAGCACAGCGCGGATTCGCTGGCCGCGCTGCTGCATGTGTCGCCGCGCACACTGCACCGGCAGCTGAAGGAAGAAGGCGCCACGCTGCAAGGCCTGAAAGACGAGGTGCGCCGCACCCGCGCGGTGGAACTGCTGCACCGCACGCAGCGGCCCATCAAACAGGTGGCCGAGGCGGCGGGGTTTGAGAACGAGAAGAGTTTTATCCGGGCGTTCCGGGGGTGGACGGGGCAGTCGCCTGCGGAGTTTCGGCGGGTGGTGAGGGTGTAGTGAACAACCTAGCGAATGCAGACAAAGTCGGCGCCCGAGACACTTAAACTTGGCAACGGGAGAGACAGGATCATCGCGGCCTTGATTGCATCCGAACGTTTACTCAGCATCCTCAAAATACTCCTTCTCAAAAGAGCAATTCGCCTCGCAATGCGGCCAAATTGCAATCCCAGAACCTCTCCGCCAACACACTAACGCTAGGACTCACATGGCGCAGCGCGTTCCTTCAACCTCGTCTGCCAGCGTCTTTGGAGGGCTCTGGTTCGTGTTTCAACACGCAGACAATCGTTTCGCTCTCTGGATTTCGTCCCTCACCGGTAAGGAGGAACTTTATTTAAACGACGCCCTGGTAGCTGTGAGGCGAAAGATTGCTCTGACGTCCGTGCACGAGCTCACCTTGAACGGATCCAAGTATTCGCTGGAGCTTTCCACTAAGAACATGCGTCGAGGGATTTTTGAATGTGTGTTACGTGAAAACGGCCACCCCGTTGCCGCCTTGGCAACAGAGTACGTTGTGCCTCGACGGGGGCTACAAAGCGCAATCGCCCTCATTGGTACGGCTCTAGTTGTGTATCTATCGCTGAAGACGCACTCGTCCTTCGGCCTAGCCGGGCTCGGGATTCTGGTTTGGGCAGCCCTTTCATTTGCGATTATGGGCAGGGGTAGCGGCTATGCCATTCGCGCCATCCCCCCAAGAGAAAGTCAGAAAACCTAACATGCGAACGAAACGGATACACGGTTAGGTAGCAACGCGACCCACTAGACAATTTAGCTTTGAATGGCGCTTGGATCAATCACTACAACAGTCTGCCAATTCAGGGCATAGCCCAGTACCACCCAAGCAGCGTTGAGTGCCCAAAAGAACGACAAGGCGAACCCACTACATGCTCCACCTCCACCACTGCATCAGCGCCCGCTCCTTCCGCCCCCTGTGGATGCTCGAAGAGCTGCAACTCCCCTACCAGCTCCACATGCTTCCCTTCCCGCCCCGCGCCAAGGCGCGGTGGTTTCTGGACGAGAACCCGCTGGGCACGGTGCCGCTGCTGGTGCAGGGCGCCGCGCCGAACGAGGTGCGCATGACCGAATCGGCGGCGATGTGCCAGTACCTCGCCGCCACACACCCCGACGCGGGGCTGGATGTGGCACCCACGCATCCGGCGTATGGCGCCTACCTGAACTGGCTGCACATGAGCGATGCCACGCTGACCTTTCCGCAGACGCTGGTGCTGCGCTATGGGCGGTTTGAGCCTGCGGAGCGGCAGCAGCCGCAGGTGGTGGAGGACTACAGCCGCTGGTTCCTGGCCCGGCTGCGCGCCGTAGAAACGGCCCTGACCCACAGCCGCACCGAGCACCTGTGCGCGGGCCGCTTCACGGCGGCGGATGTGGCGGTGGGGTATGCGCTGCTGCTGGCGCAGCACCTGGGGCTGGATGCGCAGTTTGGCCTGGCCACGCAGGCCTATTGGCAGCGGCTGCAGCAGCGGCCCGGCTACCAGCGTGCCATGGCGGCGCAGGTGCGGGCTGCCGAGGAGCAGGGCGTGCCCACAACCCCGGCGCCGGATACGCGGCCCTGAGCGCTCTCCAGAACCCCTGAGCGCGCGCCCTCAGTCCTTGGCCTGCAGCCCCGCTGGCGGTGCATGTGGCGCATGGGGATCGGGGCTGAGCAGCGATTGCACCAGCGCCCGGAACTCGGGCGAGTGGCGCAGCACGCTGCCGCCCGCCTCGATGAGGTCGGTGACTTCTTCCGACGTGATCGAGAACGCCGTGGGCACCTGCAGCAAGCGGCGGCGTGCGATGTCGTCGGGGGCGTCGCGCAGGTTGACGGGGATGACGTGGATCTCTGCGTCGGGCGCAAACACGTCGTTGGCGCCGGTGGGGCCTGACGCCAGCGAGCGCTGCCATTGGCGTGTGATGTCGCGCAAGAACTCTTGCGTCTCGCGCGTGGCGCGGGCGCCGGTGCCGAACAGCAGGGCGTCCACCACCTGCGCCATGTTGGGCACCTTGTCGCTCATGTCGATGTTGACCGAGGGATCGCGCTCGGCGTTTACCGTGATCAGCACCAGCTTGCGGATGGTGGCAGGCGGTATGCCGACCTCGCTGAAGGTCTGGCGCAGGCCGCCATTGGCCAAGGCGCGGTCCAGCAGGCGCTGCACCCCCAGGTTGTCGGCCAGGCCGCCATCGACCAGATGGATGTAGGGCTTGCGCTGCGCATCCACATAGCTCAGTTCATGGGCGCGATTGAGCCGCACGCGGTAGTCGCCCGCTGCCGCCGCGGCGACCGATGGGGAGGGACGATCGGGGCACTGGTCGGCGTAGTTCTTGAGCGTCATCGGGCTCAGCAGCAGCGGCACCGCCGACGAGGCCGCCACGGCGAACGACAGCGGCACCTTGCGCAGGTCTGAGCAGATCAGCGAAAACTGCTCCCAGGTGAACTCAAAGCCGGTGCCCAGCGACATGTCGGTGGCGGTGATGAACAGCTGCGGGTGGCGCGGGCGCCGCTCCACGTCGCCAAAGGTGAGGCCGCCATACAGCTCGTCCAGCCGCCGTGCCAGCAGGTGCGTGCGGCCCAGCCAGGGGGAGGTCAGGTCGATCAGATTACCGGGGCGCAGCGCCTGGGTGATGAGGCTGTTCTGGAAGTTCTGGCGCAGAAAGTCCTGTTCAAAGCGTGGCAGCCCCTCGATGCCATGCGCCGCAAAGTAGGCCGCCACAATGCTGCCGCCCGACACACCGCTGACAACATCAGTGGCGTCCAGCAAGGTGGTGGGGTTGCCGTTCCACACAAACCGCGTCTGCTGCAGCTCGGTCAGCACGCCATAGCCAAACGCGGCGGCCCGCGCCCCACCGCCTGACAGCGTGACGGCCACGAGGATGGTCGGGTCGCGCTCGGACTTGCGCACAGGGATGTTCTGATCGCCCGCAGGCAGGGGTTCGTTGATCCAGGGTTTGACCGACGAACAGCCCGCCAGCAACGCCAGGGCGGCAGCCAGTACCGTGTGCTTCATGGCCCGCGCAAAGGTGTTCATCGCCATGTCCCTTTTTCTGTGCACCCGTGTCAGCAGCCGAGCAAGCCGGGCAGCTCGGCCATGCTGCGAAACACGTGCTGCGCCCCTGCAGCCCGCAGCGCGGCCCCATCGTCCAGCGGGGCGTAGGCAAACACGGTGGCCCCGGCAGCCACACCGGCGGTGACGCCGGTCACCGTGTCTTCGACCACCGCACAGCGCGAGGGCGCTGCCTGCAGCGCTGCAGCGGCGGCAAGGTACACATCGGGTGCGGGCTTGGTGGCGGGCATTTCGTGGCCGCTGAAGATGTGGCCCGCAAAGTACGGCGCCAGGCCCACCTTGGCCAACTGCATCTCGACCTTGAAACGGTCGGCCCCCGAGGCACAGGCAATGCGCCCGCCGTGGTGGGCGTGCACACGCTCAACAGCGCCGTGGATGTGCTCGATGGCGGTGAGCTGAGCCTCCAGCGCAGCATTGCGGCGCGCGTAGAAGGCCGACATCCATTCGTCGGTCAGTGGGCGGCCCGTGTGGTGCTCAATGCGCGCGGCCTCGCTGCGCACCATCTTGCCGATGAAAAGGCGCATGCACTCTTCCGGCGTCAGCACCCACCCGGCCTCGGCCAGCATGTCGCGCAGCACGCCGTTGGTGATGGGCTCGCTGTCCACCAGCACGCCGTCACAGTCAAACAGGATTGCTTCAAATTTCATAGCTATCAAGACATATTGCACTAGCGCGCGAGGTGGTTTTGGCTTGAATTTCAGCCATGGAGGTCTCCATCGACATAGAACCAGCGCCCACCCTCGCGCACAAAACGGCTGGTCTCGTGCAGGCGCACGGCGCGCCCAGCGACACGGTAGCGGGCCACAAACTCGACCACGGCGTGGTCGGCATCGGTGGCGACGTATCGGCGCACGTCCAGCCCGAGCCATTTGGCCCCCGCATCAAAGTCGAGCGTGGCCGGGCGCGTGCTGGCGTGCCAGGTGGCCTGCAGGTAGTCGGCCCGCTCGCACGCAAAGGCGGTGTAGCGCGACCGCATGAGGCTTTCGGCATCGAGGGCGGCCATGGCATCCAGCCCAGGTGCCGCCAGGTAACGGCCGCAACAGCTGGCGAATGGCAAGGGGGCTGCGCTTTTGCCCTTGCTGCCACCCGGGCCCGCAGGCGCCAGGCGCCCGCAGGGGCAGGGGTCGTTAGGCTGTGGCAAAGGCATCGTGATGCCCTTCAGCGCAAGGCACCAAACACCTTGCGCGCGATGGCGCTGCCGGCGGCGGCAGGGTCCTGGCGGATCTTGCGCTCTTCTTCGCCGATCATGAGGTACAGGCCGTCCAGCGTCTTGCCGGTGACGTACTGCGCCAGGTTGGCGTCTTCGGCCTTCAGCAGGCCAAAACTCGCGGCCTTGCCCGCGAAGGCGTTGTATTTCTGCGTGAGGCCGACTTTCTCGGTGGCCTGGTTCACCACCGGCAGAAAGCGCTGGCCCAGTGGCGTGCGCGTCTTGTCGGCAAAAAAGGCGGTCACCGAGTTGTCGCCGCCGGTGAGGATGTTCTTGGCATCGGTCACTGTCATGTTCTGCACCGCGCCCACTAGCAGGTCCTTGCCCATGGGCACGGCCGCTTCGGCAGCGCGGTTGATGGACACGACCAGCTCATCGATGCGCTTGCCCTGGCCCAGCGACTTCATCACCTTGGCGGCGTCGTCCAGGTAGCCCGGCAGGCCGATGCGCACCTTGGGGTTGCCCAGAAACCCGTCATTGCGGCCCAGCAGCGACACCGCCGCCTGCGCGCCCTGGGTCAGCGCGGCCTTGAGGCCGCTGGAGGCGTCGGCATTGGTGAGGTCGCCCAGCGACAGCGCCCAGGCGTGCTGCGCAGTGGCGCACAGCAGCGCCCCCATGAGGCTGGTTTGGTGGAATTGGCGGCGTTGCATGGGGCGGTACTTTCGATGGGGGCAGCAGAGGAGGCCCACTCGGCCGCCACTGCAATGAGGGCGCACTGTGCCGGAGCCGTGCGGGGGATTGCCCGGGATTTTCGCTCAGCGAATGAGGGGCAAGCCGCAGGCCGTAGACTGGCCCCACCCAAGCATCCAACAAGGAACCTTGCAATGTGGCAAATGAGTGTGCCGTGGTGGGAGTTTGTGCTGCGCGGCGTGGTGGTGTATCTGTTCTTGCTGGTGTTCATGCGCCTGTCGGGCAAGCGGCAGACAGGGCAGTACGAGCCGTTTGACCTGATCCTGCTGCTGATCCTGTCGAACGCGGTGCAGAACTCGATGAACGCGGGCGACAACTCGCTCGTGGGCGGGCTGGTCTCTGCCAGCACGCTGATGCTGCTGCATGTGGCGCTGGCGCGGCTGGCGTTCCACTTCCCGCGCATCGGGCGCTGGGTGGACGGCAAGGCCCAGGTGCTGATCCACCAGGGCGAGCTGAACCAGGCGCTGATGCGCAAGGAGCTGCTGACCCGCGACGACGTGGAGGCCGCACTGCGCGCCGGTGGCTGCCTGCACGCGCACGAAGTGGAACGCGCCACCATCGAGACCAACGGGCAGATCACCGTGGTGCTGCGCCGCCGTGGCGAAGAGGGCTGAGCCGCCCCGCGCCCACTCCAACAATCTGCGCCCCCCATAGGCCCTCACAACACACGCGACCCGATATGACTGCACTGAACGTTCTGGGCACCATGCTGATGCCCTGCTCCTACGACCCGCTGACCGGCTACTACCGCGATGGCTGCTGCAACACCGACGAGCACGACCACGGCACCCACGTGATCTGCGCACGCATGACACAGGCGTTTCTGGACTTCTCGCTGTCGCGGGGCAATGACCTCATCACCCCCCGGCCCGAATACCGGTTTGCAGGACTCAAGGCCAACAACCGCTGGTGCCTGTGCGCCCTGCGCTGGAAGGAAGCCTACGAGGCGGGTGTGGCACCGCCGGTGATCCTGGAATGCACCCATGCCCGCGCACTGGAGTTTGTGACGCTGGCGCAGTTGCAGAGCGCGGCGCTGTCCAGCAGCTGACCGTTCTGACAAGCGCGGGGCGCACTCCGGGCCGGGTGCGCCCCCCTTGCACCCTACCTCTGTCGGGTTGCCGGTGATTGGCTGCACGGCGAAAGATCAGGACTTTGTGTTCCTCCCTTTCGCTGCACATGCGGCCACATCCGTCACCATGACTATCACCCTTCCTGCCCCGCTGCGGCGCGCACGTGCCGCTGCCACCCCGCCCCGTTCAACCACCCCGCTGCGCCTGTGCGCAGTCAGCGCGGCCGTGGCCGCTGCTGCACTGCTGAGCGGCTGCGAGACCACCAACATGCGCATGGGCAGCGCCGATGCCAAGACCGTGGCCACCGGCAGCGCTGCCGGCGGAGCCTCTACCGGTGCCAGCGACTCGCTGGAGCGTTGCGAAAGCCCGCTGGGCACCGTCTCGCTGATCGAAAACCAGCAGGCTGGCTGGTACACCATCCTGCGCGACCAGTACCGCCTGCCACCCACCGCCAACCTGCTGCGCCTGCTGGTGCAGCAGTCCAACTGCTTTGTGGTGGTGGAGCGCGGCGCCGCCGGCATGAACGCGATGACGCGCGAGCGCGCGCTGATGCAGTCGGGCGAAATGCGGCAGGGCAGCCAGTTTGGCCAGGGGCAGATGGTGGCCTCGGACTATGGCCTGTCGCCCGAAATCGTGTTCCAGAACAACAACGCTGGCGGTGCCTCCGCCTCGCTGGGAGGCCTGGTCGGTGGCCGTGCGGGGGGCCTGCTGGCAGCCATCGGCGGCAACATGAACACCAAGGAGGCCAGCGCGCTGCTCACGCTCATCGACAACCGATCCGGTGTGCAAGTGGCGGCGTCGGAAGGCAGTGCCGCCAAGACCGACTTTGGCGCCATGGGGCAACTGCTGGGCGGATCGGGCGGCGCGCGCATGGGCGGCTACTCCAACACGGCCGAAGGCAAGGTGATTGCGGCCGCTTTCATGGATGCGTTCAACCAGATGGTGCAGTCGCTGCGCAACTACCGCGCCCAAACGGTGAAGGGCCAGGGCCTGGGGGGTGGCGGGCGGCTGAGTGTGGACGGCGCCGCACCGCCCTCGCAGACATCGGCCGCGCGTGCTGCCGCGCAAAACAATGGAGCCACCGCAGGACTTTCGCTGCGCGATGCGCAGGCCCGCCTGAACGAGCTGGGCTACAACGCGGGCACGCCCGATGGCGCCATGGGCGGCAAGACTACGGCAGCGCTGCGCGCCTTTCAGAAGGACAAAGGGCTGCCCACATCCGGGCGGCTGGATGCGGCGACGGCGGCGGAACTCGCTCGCTGAAGCCTGAGGGATGCCCCGGGGACACCGGGGCGGGTGGCCCTGCAGCAATGGGCGCGCTCCAACACAAAGCGGATCACATCCGAGCAAAGAAAAGCCCCCGCAGCAACTTCGCTGCGGGGGCTTTGGGTTGGTTGGGGGGCTGTACAGCCCCCAGCACTCAGTTTTGCGTGTAGCAGGTCTTGGCGGGCAGGACGGTGTCCACGTAGCTCTCCACGCTGGCCGCCGTCGGGAACGCGGTGGGTATCTGATCGCCAAAGATGCACAGGCGGGGCCCCTTGCGTGCCCAGACGGCGCGCGATGTCAGGCCCGACGGCTGGGTCCACAGCCCCCAGAAAGCGGTCAGCGTGGCGGTGCTGCCGTTGCGGTCGAACGCCACATTGCCCACATCGGTCAGCGGACCGGCAACGGTGCCCGTGCCGGAACAGTTGGCGTCGGCATAGGTCACCACGCCAATCTGCCCCACCACGCGGGTGTCGCTCTGGCGGGTGATGCGCCACAGCGAGCGCCCCCAGGTTCCTGGCCGCACCACCACGCACAGCTCCTGCTTCCAGTCGCCCTCCGGCAGCCCCAGCGCCGCCGTCGCGCAGCTCACGTCCACCGAACTCACATTGGCCGACCCTACCGTGCCCGTTCCGTTGCGCACCGTGCAGCTCTGGCCCGAAGGCTGCGTGCGCACCGTGATGGCGTAGGCCGTGCCACCCGCCAGTGCCGTGCCGAACGTGAAGCCGCCGTTGCTGGAGACCGACAGATCGTCGCGCCCGTTGTTCTGCAGCACCACCGCGCCACCCGCCAGGCCGTTGACCGAGCCGCCCACCGTGTAGGTGGCAGCCGCCAGGTTTTCGCAGCGCACCTGCACGTTGCTCACGTTGGCAGTGGCTGTACCGGTGCCTTCCGTCACCGTGCAGCGCTGCCCGCTGGGCTGGGTCTTCACGGTGACGGCATAGGCAATGCCGTTGTCCAGACGCGTGACGAACACGAAGTTGCCATTGGCATTCACGGTCAGGTCGTCCTTGCCGGCGTTCTGCAGCGTCACCGTTTTGCCAGCCCCCAGGCCGCTGACCGCGCCGCCGATACTGAATGCGCCAGCGCTGGGCGGAGGCGTGCCGTTGTCGTCATCACCACCGCCGCAGCCCACCAGCAAGGCGGCAGCCAGGCCCAGGGGGGCCCAGCGGAAGATAGGTCGTGCAGAGTGCCAGGTGCGCCCGGCACCCGTTGCGCTGGCTTGTCGTGTCATGAACAGAAACCTCGTGATGGTGAATGGAGCGCGGATTCTGCGCAGCACCCCATCCCGTGCGAAACCCTACGCTGGTAGGGTTTGCGCGCCGCCCATCCTGCTGAACACTTGGCAGAATTTGCCCGCAGGCATACCTTCTGGCACCGGCATCCCGCCGGGTTGCGCCCCTCCACCACCGCATGTCCTCCACCTCTCACTACGCGCTCATCCTTGACGACCATCCGTTGGTGGCACACGGCATGGCCGAATTCCTGCGCGCGCGACTGCCGCAGATGGACGTGGTGGTGGCCGCAGGGGCAAACGACCTTCTGCGCTGGGTGGACACGCGGGGCACACCGGCCATCGCGCTCATCGACTTCTGGCTGGCAGAAGGCGCCGCCGTGGGCCTGATCGCCCAGGTGCGCAACCACTGCCCCGGAATGCCCATCGCGGTGATCAGTGGCGACGATGACCCCGCCGTGATGGACCAGGCCCGGCAGGCAGGCGCGCAGGGCTTCATCCACAAACAAGCAGCGCCTGAAACCTTCGGGCTGGCGGTGGAGGCCTTGCTGAGTGGGCTGGTCTGGTTTGAGCCGGGTCATCCGGGCAGCCAGCCGCTGCGCAGCCGCGACCTGCCGGTGACACCGGCCGAGCTGGGCCTGTCTGCGCGGCAGGGCCAGATCCTTGCGCTGGTGCTGCAGGGACTGCCCAACAAGCGCATTGCATCGCAGCTGGATATTGCAGAGAGCACCGTGAAGGAGCACGTGACGGGCATCCTGGAGCGGCTGCGGGTGCGCACACGGGTCGAGGCCATCACCCTGCTGCGCGGGCGGCGGCTGGAGCTGCCCTGATGCGCCTCGTCCGGGCTGTGGTGCTGGTCGCGGCCTTGTGCCTGCAGACGGCATTGCCCGCAAGGGCGCAGGCACTGAACCCGGACCTGGCCGAGCTGGACCGGCTGCAAAACCTGTCGCAACGCAACAGCGCCGAGGCCGTGCAGGCGCTGCAAGCCGCTGCGGCACGTTTTGCCAACGCGGCCGATGCCGCGACCCGGCGCACTTACTTGGCGGCGCTGACAGACGCGGCCTTCGAGACCGGGCAGGCGACGGTGGTGACCGAGGGCATTGCGCAGCTGAAGGCGCTCGCCGCTGAGCAAAAAGATCCGTCGTCGCAGGTGCTGGCTGTCTGCTTCGAGGCCCGGCAACTGGCCGTGGCGGGAAAAACACGCGCCGGACTGGACGCACTGGCGCGCGAAGCGGCCGCCGCCGAGCGCGCACCCGACCCCTGGGTGCGCTGGCTCTATCACCTGACGCTGGGCGCCCTGCACAGCGGCAACGGCCAGTTCGAAACGGCGATGACCCACCTGCTGCGCAGCCTGGAACTCTCGCGCACGCTGCCACGCCAGGCGGCCACGTCTGAGCTGCGGTCGCGCACCCACCTGGAGCTGCTGCACTTCGACATGAAGAACCCGGACCGGGCGCTGCAAACCATCCGCGAGACGCTGCCCCTGGCCGAAAAGCTGGACGCCCGGCAGGCGCTGGGCTGGCTGCACCTGCACCGTGGCAATGTGGAAAACGTGCAGGGCAACCTCGACACCGCCGTGGCCGCCTACCGGCAGTCCTTGCAGATCGCCCGCGCTGGAGGGCTCACCGGGCTCCAGGCCACGGCGCTGAACAACCTGGGCGACGTCCTGCTGCAGCGCAAGGCGTATGCCGCGGCCGAGCCCGTATTGCGCGAGGCCCTGGCCGCGTACCGCAATGCACACGAGCTGAACGGGGCCGCAATGGCGCAAGCCAATCTGGGCTTTGCACTCATGGGCCAGGGCCGCATTGCGGCTGGGGTGCATGAGGTGGAGGCAGGCATCCGGTTTGTGCACGAAGCGGGCTCCCTGCCCATGGAAGAGCAGCTGCTGGGCGAGCTGTCGCGCATGTACGAGCAAGCCGGTCTTTACCGCGAGGCCATGGCCACCACCCGCAAGCAGCAGGCGCTGGCCAAGGAGCTGTTCCATACCGAGCGCGACCAGGCCGTGACGGCCTTGCAGGAGCGCTTTGACAGCGCTGAACGGCAGCGCCAGATCGAGCAGCTGGCGCAGGCCAACCGGGTGCAGGATGCCGAGCTGCGCGTGCGCCGCATGCAGCAGATCGGACTGGCGGCTGCGGTGGCACTGGCACTGCTTGCAGCGGGCGCCAGCTTCTGGCTGTACCGCCGCACGCGCACTGCCAACGAGGCCCTGGCCGAAGCCCGGCGCCAGGCGGAAGGCGCCCTGACCGAGAAAAACCTGTTCCTCGCCACCGCCAGCCACGACCTGCGCCAACCCGTGCACGCCATGTCCTTGATGGTGGAGGCGATCAACCTGCGCAATACCGACCCGGTCCTGCGCCCGCTGGTGGCCGACCTGCGCACCAGCATGCAGGCCATGAGCCAGCTGTTCAATGCGCTGCTGGACCTGTCGCGCCTGGAGTCGGGGCAGCCGCTGGGCCACAAAGCCGCCGTGGACCTTGGCGCGCTGCTGGCGGACGTTGTGCGCCTCTTCCGCGAGCAAGCCAGCCTCGGCGGCCTGACCCTGCGGCTGCGGCTGCCGCGCCGTGGCGCCACCGTGTGGGCCGAGCCGGTGCTGCTGCGCCAGGCGCTGGCGAACCTGGTGCAGAACGCCATCCGCTACACGCCGCAGGGCAAGGTGCTGGTGAGCGCACGCGCACGCGGCCGTGACTGGCTGGTGGAGGTGCGGGACACGGGCATTGGCATCGCCCCCGCCGATCAGGCCCGGGTGTTCAGCCCCTACTACCGGGGAGCGCGGGCCGACCAGATGGACGAAGCGGGGCACGGCCTGGGCTTGGCTGTGGTGGCGCGGTGCGCCGAGCAGTTGGGGGCGGCGTACGGCGTACGTTCGCTGGCGGGACAGGGGTCGCGCTTCTGGCTGCGGCTGCCAGCCCATGTGGCACCCGATGCAGGCGCGACCACCGCCCCCGCAGCGGCACACCGCCAGTCCATCGTGGACCGCCCGCTGCAGGGCCAGTGCCTGGTGCTGGACGATGACCCCCAGGTGCTCAAGGCCTGGCGCGCCATGCTCGAAGCCTGGGGCGTGACGGCAGCCTATGCCACCACCGGGGCCGAAGCCCATGGCCGGCTGGACGAAGGCCTGGTGCCAGATGCCATCTTCTGCGACCAGCGACTGCGCTCGGGCGAGAGCGGCTTTGACATCCTGCGCACGCTGCTGGCCCGCTGCCCTGCCGCCCGGGGTGCGATGGTCAGCGGCGAGTTCGACGCCCCCGCCTTGCGGGACGCCGAAGACGAGGGCTACCTGGTGCTGCGCAAGCCCGTGAACCCTGCAGAGCTGCACGCTGTGCTGGCGCAGTGGCTAGCCCCCAGCAACAGGCGGCAGGACCAGAGCGCGGTGCCTTTCCCATAAACACAGGCAGCTACTTTTTCAATAGCGCGGTAGTACACCTACCGGTGTCTTTCGAAGCCGCAGCCGCCGCAGAACGTGCGGTTGTTGCCTGCGGCCTGCTCAGGCAAAGGCAGGTATCACGGCACCGGTCGTCTGCCAGCGGTGCACCGCCCGTCTGCCCGCTGCACGCGGCGATCACGCAGCCCCCTACCATCCGCAGCCAACGACCGGCGACACCGACACGCTGGCAAGTCATATGAGGAGGGAGCCACACCATGACCACCACCGGGACCACCCCACCGCCCGGCCAGCCCCGCTGGCTGTACCAGGCGCAGGATGCGCAAGGCCGCCCCACCGAGGGCTTCGTGCATGCCCAGACGGCCGAAGAAGCCATGCAGGCCATTGCGGCGCTGCAGCAGCCCCCGCTGACCCAGGTGCAGTTGCACACCTCGGGGCTGTATGCCCGTGCGATGACCGAGATGGCGGACGACGCACTGGGCACCCTGGACGTGAAGGCACTGCGCCAGCTGGCGCGCGACCAGATCGAAGCGCAGCAGAACCCCGGCCTGTGGACCACGCTGCGCCAGCTGCTGCGCAACAACCGTACCTGGCTGCTGGTGTGCGCGGCCCTGGTGGCGCTGGCCGTGTGGCGCCAGTGGAGCCCATGGGTGCAAGGGATTCTGGTACTGGCCATGCTGGCGCCGCTGGGGGTCTTTGCCTACATGCACCAGTTTCAGCGCACGTACCAGCAGATGCTGCACGCGCACGCCACGGGCGACCTGCCCCGCCTCGACGTGCTGGCCCAGCGGCTGGCCCGCGCGGCCGAACGGCATGCGTTCTTGCGGCAGCCCGCCTGGGACGCCGCGGTGCGCATGGCCTGGTTCGAGGCGCGCGCCGAAGGGGTGGACGCCGCCATCCTGCGCTTGCGCATCCACCCCATGCGCCCGGCGGACGAAGGCGAATTCTTGGCCCGCATCTATACCTTGCCCCTGGCCACGGGCGACCATGCGGGCTTTACCGCCCGGCTGCGCGAGCTGATGGCGCAGCGGCCGGGAGAGCCCACTTTGCAGTTGGACCTGGCCCTGGGTGAGGCCCGCGCGGGCCACACCGACGAAGCGCAGCGCCTCGTGGACACGCTGCAGCCCGCCATGCTGCCACCCCACGGGCAAGCGTTCATCGACTGGGTGCGGGGCATGATTGCGCTGCGCGACCCGGCCCGGGCGGGCGAGGCCGCCAGCCACCTGGGCAAGGCGTGTGAGCAGTTTCTGGGGCTGGTGCGCAAGGCCCCGGGCGCCTGGCCCTCACTGGCCGTATGCACCTGCGACTACGCACTGGCACTGGCCTGGAGCGGGCGTGCCGAAATGGGGCGCACCGTGTTCGCCAGCGTGCAGCCGGTGGCCCGGCACCACGCCGAGCCCGAGCGGCTGGCGCTGCTGGAGCGCGAGTTGCGCCTCAGGGGCTGAGCGTTTTTTGAGCTGCGCCCGAAAGGCCGGCGAAAGGCGGGCCGAGAAACCTGACTCGCAGGCTCAGGCCAGCGCGCGCTGGATGATGATCTTCTGCACGTCGCTCGTGCCTTCGTAGATCTGGCACACGCGCACGTCGCGGTAGATGCGCTCCACCGGGAAGTCGTTCACCACGCCGTAACCGCCCAGCGTCTGGATGGCGGCGCTGCACACGCGTTCGGCCATTTCGCTGGCAAACAGCTTGGCCATGGCGGCTTCCTTCAGGCAGGGCTTTCCGGCATCGCGCAGCGCGGCGGCGTGCCAGATGAGCTGGCGCGCGGCCTCGATCTGCGTGGCGCAGTCGGCCAGGCGAAAGCCGACGGCCTGGTGGTTGAAGATGGCGGTGCCGAAGCTTTCGCGCTCTTTGGAATATGCCAGCGCCGCATCGAACGCGCTGCGCGCCATGCCCACGCTCTGCGCGGCGATGCCGATGCGGCCGCCTTCGAGCGCGCCCAGGGCGATCTTGTAGCCCTCGCCCTCGGCGCCGATGAGGTTCTCGGCGGGGACGCGGCAGTTGTCGAAGTTGATCTGCGCCGTGTCGCTGCTGTGCTGGCCCAGCTTGTCTTCCAGCCGCGCCACCACGTAGCCGGGGTTGTTGGTGGGCACGAGAAACGCGCTCATGCCCTTCTTGCCCGCGCCCTTGTCGGTGACGGCGATGACGATGGCCACATGACCGTTCTTGCCGCTGGTGATGAACTGCTTGACCCCGTTGATCACGTATTCATCGCCCTGCTTCACCGCCGTGGTTCGCAGGGCAGAGGCGTCGGAGCCCACATGTGGCTCGGTCAGGCAAAACGCGCCCAGCATTTCGCCACGCGCCAGCGGCGTGAGCCAGTCGCGCTTTTGCTGCGCGTTGCCGTAGCGCACGAGGATGGCGTTGACCGGGCAATTGGTCACGCTGATGGCGGTGCTAGTGCCGCCATCACCGGCGGCGATCTCTTCGAGCACCAGCGCGAGCGTGAGGTAGTCGAGGTGGGCGCCGCCAAACTCTTCGGGCACGCAGATGCCATACGCGCCCAGCGCGGCCAGGCCCTGGTGGGCCTCCTTGGGGAAGTGGTGTTCCTTGTCCCAGCGTGCGGCATTCGGCCACAGCTCGGTTTGCGCAAAGTCGCGCACCGCGTCGCGGATCATTTCCTGGTCTTGGGTCAGCAGCATGGGAGTGTCTCCAGAGTCGTTGTTCAAAAATTCGGGGGCTTGGTGGCTTGCGCACTACCAGTGGGCAGCGCGGCGGCCGTCATAGTGCAGCAGGCGGCCCTTGTCGGCAGCGGTCACGCTGGCCAGCGTGCTGCGCAGGCCGCGCACACTGTCTTCTACCGTCAGCGGCGCACCGCCGCCGCCCATGTCGGTCTGCACCCAGCCGGGGTCGATGGTGACCAGCGTGGCGCCGGGGTAGTCGTGCTGCGCGGCGGCCACGGCCATGTTGAGCGCGGCCTTGCTGGTGCGGTAAAGCCACGAGCCGCTGTTCGGCACGCTGCCGATCTGCGACATG
>NZ_QAIM01000401.1:0-8986 GCF_003061035.1 Acidovorax sp. HMWF018 | reverse complement strand
CCGCCCGCCTCCACCACCAGGGGCGCCACCTGCGGAATGGCCTGCATGGCGCCCAGCACGTTGGTGTGCATGACGGCATCAAAGTCTTGCTGCGTGGGTGGGGTGAGCGCGTTGGGGCGGCGGATGACACCGGCCACATACAGCGCCAGGTCCAGCTTTTCGCCGTCAAGCTGCCAAGCCAGGCCGCTCACGCTGGCGGGGTTGGCCACATCCACGGTGAGCGCCTCGGCGCCAAGCGCCAGCACGCGCTCGCGGCCGGCGTCGTCGCGCACGGTGGCGATCACGCGGCGCCCGGCGTCGGTGTACTGGCGCACCAACTCCAGGCCGATGCCCCGGGACGCGCCCATCACGAGTATGGAGTTCATTTTCAAGCCCAATATGCCGCAAGCGCTAATAAATCATGCGCCAACAGCTATCAATTCAGGAGTAAACAAAACAGCGACACCCACTCAGGCAGACAGGTATCCGGCGTACTCGAAATAGCCCGACCACGCGGGGTCGTACGCCACCTTCAGCTCCAGCGATGCCGCCTCGTCGCGCAGCAGCAGGGGCGCCAGCGTCTGCTTGGCCAGCTGTTCGTCGCTCACGTAGTACAGCGCCTGCCGGCGGCCCGCGCGCATCAGCGTCAGCACCAGAATGCCCAGCTGCGGCACCTGGAGCAGCGTGGCGGCTTGCTCGTGCAGGTCTTGCACGGCGGTCAGTGTGTCGCTGTCGGGCACCGCCAGGTCCACGGTGAGGGCATAGGCCAGGTCGGCCCGCATGGCCACAGCGTTGGCACTGGTGTTGACCATGACCACGCCGGTCTCGGGCGCGTCTTCGCTGTCGATGTCGTCAGCGGGCAGTTCGTTGCCGTCCTCGTCGATGGGGCAGTCAAACTGCAGTTCCAGCCCGTCCCACTCGGCATCGCCCGTGGGAAAGTGGCCGGTGTGGCCCAGGGTATCGGTCCAGTAGCGGTCGAACACCGGGGGCAGCTGGCTCAGCGGCACCCAAGGCGTGTGGGTGTCGCCGGGCTCGCCCACAAAGTCCACCGCGCCCACCTTCACGGCAAAGTCGTACTCGCCCAGCACATGGTCGAGCATGATGAATGCCATGTTGCGCGCATGGTCCTGGTAGTCGCTGGGGATCTCGCGGCCAAAGCGGATCTCCAGCGCCGCCTGCCCGCCATCCTGCTCCAGCGCCACCAGCACTTCGGACGTGGCCAGCTCAAAGCCTTCCATGCCGATGGGAAAGTCCGGCTGCGTGGTGCGCTCGCGAAACGCACGCACGCGGTAGTGCGGCAGCGCGGGTGCGGCCGCCACCACCTGCGCCAGCAACGGAAACCGCTCGATGCTGCCGTGGGCCGTGACGATGAGGTCCACCACGGCATCGGCATCGTCGCCGGACATCTCCAGCGCCAGGCCTTCCAGGTGCTGATCTATCAGCGCATTGGCGGCCCCCACGCGCTCGCGCAGCGGCAGGTTCTGGAGCGATGCCTGGGCATCCGAAAACGCGCGCCAGAAGGCGCCGATGGCGGGAGAGGGAGTGGTCATCGCGGTCCTTGTGCAAAGTCGGGGATCATCCCATCTCCAGCCAGCGGCCTCAGACGAGTTCCAGCGCCACGGCCGTGGCCTCGCCACCGCCGATGCACAGCGTGGCCAGGCCCTTGGTCAGGCCGCGCGCCTTGAGGGCATGGATCAGCGTGACCATGATGCGCGCACCGCTGGCGCCGATGGGGTGGCCCAGTGCGCAGGCGCCACCGTTCACGTTGACCTTGTCATGGGGCAGGTCCAATTCCTTCATCAACGCCATGGGCACCACGGCAAAGGCTTCGTTGATCTCCCACAGCTGCACGTCGCCCACTTGCCAGCCGGCCTTGGTGAGTGCCTTTTGTGTGGCGCCCAGGGGGGCGGTGGCAAACCACTCGGGCTCTTGTGCGTGCGTGGCGTGGCTCACGATGCGGGCCAGGGGCTTGGCGCCCAGCTTCTTGGCCGTGGACTCGCGCATCATCACCAGCGCGGCCGCACCGTCGTTGATGCTGGAGCTGGACGCGGCGGTGATGGTGCCGTCCTTCTTGAACGCGGGCTTCAAGGTGGCGATCTTCTCGAGCTTGACCTTGCCCGGGCCTTCGTCCACCGACACCACGGTCTCGCCCGCACGGGTCTTGACGGTGACGGGCACGATCTCGGCCGCGAAGGCGCCCGACTCGGTGGCCGCCTTGGCGCGCTGCACGCTGGCGGTGGCAAACGCGTCCTGCTGCTCGCGCGTAAAGCTGTACTTGGCCGCACAGTCTTCGCCAAAGGTGCCCATGCTGCGGCCCGCTTCGTAAGCGTCTTCCAGGCCGTCGAGCATCATGTGGTCGAAGATGCGGTCATGGCCCAGGCGGTAGCCGCCACGGCCCTTTTGCAGCAGGTAAGGGGCGTTGGTCATGCTCTCCATGCCGCCAGCCACCATCACGTCGTGCGTGCCCGCCAGCAGCATGTCGTGCGCCATCATCGCGGCCTTCATGCCGGAGCCGCACATCTTGCTGAGCGTAACGGCGCCTGCACCCTTGGGGAGGCCGCCCTTGAACGCCGCCTGGCGTGCAGGTGCCTGGCCCTGCCCTGCCATCAGGCAGTTGCCAAACAGCACTTCGCCCACTGTGTCGGGCGAGACACCGGCGCGCTCGATGGCGGCCTTGATGGCAGCACCGCCCAGGTCGTGCGCAGCCAGGCTGGAGAAGTCGCCCTGCAGCGAGCCCATGGGGGTGCGTGCGGCGCCGACGATGACGATGGGGTCTTGGATGGACATGGTGAAGGTCTCCTGGGTAAGGGTCTGAGGAAAAGTGGGGACGAAAACCGGGGTTTTGGCGGGCGGTCAGCGGGCCGCAGCGCCTTGCGCAAAGCGCCGCTCCGTGTCATAGGGGAAAACATCAAACATATGACCCGCCTGGATGCGCTCCTTGTGCGACTGCCAGAACGCGGCGTCGAGCAGGTCGGCGTGGTGCTGCATGAACACCTCGCGCACCGCGTCGTTGCCCAGCAGGAAGGGGCCAAAGGTTTCGGGGAACACATCGCGCGGGCCCACGCTGTACCAGACCTCGCCGCTCATCTCTTCTTCCTCATTGCACGGCGTGGGCACGCGGCGGAAGTTGCAGTCGGTGAGGTATTCGATCTCGTCGTAGTCGTAGAACACAACCTTGCCGTTGCGCGTGACGCCAAAGTTCTTCCAGAGCATGTCGCCGGGGAAGATGTTGGCGGCCACGAGGTCCTTGATGGCGTTGCCATATTCGATGACGCTGTGCTCCATCTGCTGGCGCGCACGCGGGTCGGACAGGCCGGTGTCAAAGGCCTCTTGCAGGTAGATGTTGAGCGGGATCATGCGCCGCTCGATATAGAGGTGCTTGATGATCACCTCGGTCTGGCCGTCGCCGTCGCGGTCGCTGATTTCGAGCTGGCTGGGGGCGAACTTCTCGATCTCGGCAATCAGCGCATCGTCAAAGCGGTCGCGGGGGAAGGCAACCTCGCTGTACTCCAGCGTGTCGGCCATGCGGCCCACGCGGTCGTGCTGCTTGACCAGCAGGTACTTGGCCTTGATCTGTTCGCGCGTGGTTTCCTTCTGGTGCGGAAAGTAGTCCTTGATGAGCTTGAACACAAACGGGAAGCTCGGCAGGTCGAACACCAGCATCACCATGCCCTTGATGCCCGGCGCGATGCGGAACTGGTCGCTGGAATGCTTGAGGTGGTACAGGAAGTCGCGGTAGAACAGTGTCTTGCCTTGCTTGGCCAGGCCCAGGGCGTTGTAGATCTCGGCCCGCGGCTTGCGCGGCATGAGGCTGCGCAAAAACTGCACGTAGGCGCTGGGGATCTCCATGTCCACCATGAAGTAGGCGCGGGCAAAGCTGAACAGCATCTGCATGTCGTCTTCGCCGAACAGCGCGGCGTCGATGGTCAGCTTGCCCCTGTCGTCGTGCAGGATGGGCAGCGCAAACGGCACCTCGTTGAAGCCGTTGATGATCTTGCCCACCACATACGCGCCCTTGTTACGAAAGAACAGGCTGGTGAGCACCTGTATCTGGAAGTTGGTGCGCAGCCTCACCTTGTCGAGCCGGCTGCGCATGGCGCCCACCACACAAGCGGTGTCACGTGGCAGGTCGGCAAATTCGCGCTGCAGCTGGAAGTTCTCGACGATGGCCTGGAAGGTGTCGCCCAGCGTATCGCGCGTGGGGTAGTAGGCGCGGTAGGTGGGCCGCGCGGCAGGCTCGTCGTTCTCGATGTATTCGGTGCTGACCGCAGGCCGCAAAAAGATGAAGTCGTTGTGGAAATGCGTGCGGTGCAGGATCTTGGTGGTGACCGAGTTGAAGAAGGTTTCGGCCAGCTCGGGCTGGTGGTGGTTCACCAGCAGCCCGATGTAGTGCAGCTTGACCTGGTGCCAGACATCCATCGGCTGCGCGCCGGCCTCGAACTCTTTTTCCAGGCGGCGCACACATTCCTTCACCCGCAGGTCGTAGAACTCGATGCGCTCGCGCTGCGCCCGCTGCTGGCCGTGCCAGTCAGCGGTTTCAAAACGGTGTTTTGCGCGCGCGGACTCGGTGCGGAACAACCGGTAATGCCGGTTGAAGCCGTCCATCATGGCCTTGGCAATGCCGTAGGCCTGGGGCGCATCAAGGCGTTGCGGGAACATGGTGGCGGGCCTATTGGCTTCTTCGTCAGCGCAACCGTCGCTCGGCAGACACAGGGCGGCGGCAGGCCTACTGCCGCCGGGTTGCGGCCACCCCGGCAATTGCCGCCTTGTACAGCGATTCCAGACCTTCTGTGCTGTCCACCGACATGTGCAGGTTGTTGATGAGCCCGTCCTTGAGGCCGTAGCACCAGCCATGCAGCGTGACCTTCTGGCCCCGGCCCCAGGCGTCCAGCATCACGGTGGTCTGTGCAATGTTCACCACCTGCTCGATGGCATTGAGCTCGCACAGCACGTCGTGGCGCCACTCAGGCGCGGTGGCGGCGATCAGGTCGCGGTGGCGGTCACGCACGTCCTGCACATGGCGAATCCAGTTGTCGGCCAAGCCCACGCGCGTACCCTCCAGCGCGGCCAGCACACCGCCGCAACCGTAGTGGCCCACCACCATCAGGTGCTCGATGCGCAGCTGGTCCACCGCGTATTGGATGGTAGACAGGCAGTTGAGATCGGTCGGCACCACCACGTTCGCCACATTGCGGTGAACGAAGACCTCACCAGGCTCCAGCCCGGTGATCTGGTTGGCGGGCACCCGGCTGTCGGAGCAGCCGATCCACATGTACTTGGGCTTCTGCTGCGCCAGCAGGCTGGTGAAAAAGCCGGGCCGCTCGCGCTCCATCTGGGCCGCCCAGGCGCGGTTGTGAACAAACAGGTCGTCGATGGAGGAAGGCATGGGGTCCTTGGTGTGTGAGGGTTGGTCGATCAGTTGTCGCGGGTCAGCAGGTCTCGGCAAACAGCTCGCGGCCAATCAGCATGCGGCGGATCTCGCTGGTGCCAGCACCAATCTCGTACAGCTTGGCATCGCGCCAGAGGCGGCCCAGCGGGTACTCGTTGATGTAGCCATTGCCACCGTAGATCTGCACGCCTTCGCCGGCCATCCAGGTGGCCTTTTCGGCGCACCACAGAATCACGCTGGCGCAGTCCTTGCGGACCTGGCGCACGTGGTCGGTGCCCAGCATGTCGAGGTTCTTGGCCACAGTGTAGGCAAACGAGCGACCCGCCTGCAGCACGGTGTACATGTCGGCCACCTTGCCCTGGATGAGCTGAAACTCGCCAATGCTCTGGCCGAACTGCTTGCGGTCGTGAATGTAAGGGATCACGTTGTCCATCACGGACTGCATGATGCCCAGCGGGCCGCCAGTCAGCACCGCGCGTTCGTAGTCCAGGCCACTCATCAATACCTTGGCACCGTTGTTCACGCCGCCGAGCACGTTTTGTGCAGGCACCTCGACGTCCTGGAACACCAGCTCGCCCGTGTGGCTGCCGCGCATGCCCAGCTTGTCGAGCTTTTGCGCAATCGAGAAGCCCTTCATGCCCTTCTCGATCAGGAAAGCCGTGACACCGCGTGCGCCCATTTCAGGCTCGGTCTTGGCATACACCACCAGGGTGTCCGCATCGGGGCCGTTGGTGATCCACATCTTGCTGCCGTTGAGCAGGTAGTAGCCGCCCTTGTCCTCGGCCTTGAGCTTCATGCTGATCACGTCGGAGCCCGCGCCGGGCTCACTCATGGCCAGGGCGCCCACGTGCTCGCCGCTGATGAGCTTGGGCAGGTACTTGGCCTTTTGTGCCTCGTTGCCGTTGCGGTTGATCTGGTTCACACACAGGTTGCTGTGAGCGCCATAGGACAAGCCCACCGACGCACTGGCGCGGGAGATTTCTTCCATCGCCACCATGTGGGCGAGGTAGCCCATGGCGGCGCCGCCAAATTGCTCGGGCACCGTGATGCCGAGTACGCCCAGATCACCCATCTTCCGCCACAGGTCCATGGGGAATTGGTCGTTGCGGTCAATCTCGGCCGCGCGGGGAGCGATCTCTGCCTGCGCGAAGTCGCGCACGGCATCGCGCAGGGCATCGATATCTTCGCCCAGCTGGAAGTTGAGGCCGGGAAGGTTGGCGGGAATGCTCATGGGGCTTGTCTCCTCGTAGAAGGTAGGGAAATGGGCAGGGCTCAGCCCTGGATGCTGTCGCGTCCGGTGACCGCCATGAGAGTGCACCCCATGGTGGCGACCAGCTTTTCTTGGTTGCCGTCGATAGCGAAGGCTCGGCCTTCGCAGACGGTGATGGTGCGGCCGGGCTTCAGCACCCGTCCTTCCATGCGGAATCGCTCGCCTTTGGCAGGGGCCAGCAAGTTGATCTTGAATTCGATGGTGAGCACGGCGGCATCGGCCGCCATGAGGGTGAAACCGGCATATCCGCAGGCCGAATCCAGCGCGGTGGACACCATGCCCGCATGGAGAAAACCATGCTGCTGGGTCAGGGCGGCTGCCCAGGGGAGTTCAATGTCTACAGCACCTGGCGCCACCAATCCCAGCGACGCGCCAAGCGTCTGCATGGCCCCTTGCCGCGCAAAGCTGTCGCGCACGCGGTCAGCAAAGTCAATGCAACGCGGCTCAAAGGGGGGCATGCTCACTGCAGTCTCCTGATTTACGTTTACGTAAACGTCAATTATGGATCAATTTTGCTTTTCTACCTTGGCCAGTAGCGTGCGCGCCTCTTCTTCGTGCTCGCGCACCTCTTCCAGGTTGGCCTGCAGATCTGCCATTTGCTCTTCGAGTTGCTTGCGATGGACCACCAGCACGTCCAGGAACTTGCGGAGCTGTACACCGGTATCGCGGGGGCTGTCATAGAGGTCGATGATCTCCTTGGCTTCCGTGAGAGACAGTCCCAGGCGCTTGGCCCGCAATGTCAGGCGCAGCCGCGTGCGGTCGCGTGCGCTGTACACCCGGTTGCGGCCTGCGGCGCCGGTGCGTTCAGGCTGCAGCAAGCCCATGTCTTCATAAAAACGGATCGCCCGGGTGGTGAGATCGAACTCTTTGGCAAGGTCGCTGATGGTGTAGGTATTGGCCATGGTGGGTGCTGCACACAGCAGTATCGGTTTCGCACAGGAGACAGCCGCGTGGCGGCAGCTCCCTACAATGCATCGAGTGCATGACGTTTACGTTAACGTCAATGCTAACCCATCACACCGCCTCCATGAATCCACTTGAACACCAGATCCACTACCCGCTCGGCGACGCGCTGCCCGTCGAGGGCGCCACCTTGGAGGTCGCGCCTGGAGTGCATTGGATCCGTATGGGCCTGCCCTTTGCCCTGGATCACATCAATCTGTGGCTGCTGCGCGATCGCCAGCCGGATGCTGGCGGTGTGCAGGTGGACGGGTGGACCGTGGTGGATTGCTGCATCGACAGCGCTGCGAGCCGCGCGCAGTGGGAGCAGATATTTGCAAACTGCATGGAGGGCTTGCCCATTCTTCGCGTCATCGTGACCCACATGCACCCAGACCATATCGGGCTGGCACATTGGCTGTGCGAGCGCTGGGATGTGCGCTTGTGGATCAGTGCCACGGACTACAACGTAGCGCGTGTCGCCATCTATGACCCGCAGGGGTTTGGCGGGGAAGCAGGGGCCGATTTTTATGCGCTGCACGGTGCACAAGAACCGTCTTTTTTAGACCATGTGCGAGGACGCGCTTCGTATTTTCCGGCCTTGGTCCCTGCTCTCCCACCCCGTTTTCGACGAATCATGGATGGCGACACGCTGAACATCGGGGGCCGCGCCTGGCGTTGCATCAGCGGCTACGGCCACGCGCCCGAGCACATGGCATTGTTTTGCGCTGAGCTGACCACCTTGATCAGCGGAGACATGGTGTTGCCGCGCATCTCGACCAATGTCAGTGTCCACGCCAGCGAGCCAGAAGCCAACCCGCTACAACTGTTCTTGACCTCGCTCTTGCGGTATCTGGATCTACCAAAAGACACCTTGGTGCTCCCATCGCATGGCAAGCCGTTTACAGGCCTGGGTACGCGCGTTGCACAGCTACAAGACCATCACCGCGAGCGGCTCACTGAGATTTTGCAAGCCGCGCACAGCCGCGCACTAAGCGCTGTGGATACTTTGCCAATTCTGTTTCAACGCCAGTTGGACACCCACCAGATGACTTTTGCTATGGGTGAGGCGCTGGCACATCTTCATCATCTGTGGATGGATGGGAAGCTGGAGCGCTTTCTCGACCAAGCCGGGGTTCAGAGATTTCGCGCACCGAACGGTATATAACCGCACCCAATGCGTGGCCGACCAGCGCTTATTGAGCAGCAATGAAATAGCACACTCAGCCACGCTGATAGATGGTGATCAACGCCGGAAAGGCGTGTGAGCCGATATAGGCGCCTAGGTGGTCTAAATAATTTTGCGCGCCCCCAAAGCAAAAAACCCCAGTCATATCTGACTGGGGTTTTCTGGGCTGTAAGAGCCTGACGATGACCTACTTTCACACGGGAACCCGCACTATCATCGG
>NZ_QAIM01000400.1:0-1923 GCF_003061035.1 Acidovorax sp. HMWF018 | reverse complement strand
GCCGCCGGCGGCGGTGTAGGTGGACAGCAGCGTCTTGAGCTTGGTGCCCTGCTCCGTCGCACTGGGGTAGGCATAGGTCAGTGCGCCCGTGGGGCACACGGTGGTGCAGGCGCCACAGCCCACACACAGGTTGGGGTTCACCTTGATTTGCTGGCGGCCCTTGTCGCTGCTGATGGCCTCGGCCGAGCAGATGTCCACGCAGGCATTGCAGCCCACGGTTTCGTTACGGCTGTGGGCGCAGAGCTTTTGTTTGTAGACAAAAAACTTGGGTTTCTCGAACTCGCCCACCAGCTCGCGCAGCTTGAGCAGCGTGCCCAGGTCCCGCCCGTCCCAGCGCAGGTAACCCTGCGGCAGCGCGTGCTGCAGGAAGGTAGGCGTGGCAGTGGATGAACGCAGGTCCAGCACCAGGTCAAAACGCTCGGTCTGCGCCGTGGTATCGCGGGTGAAGTCGATGGCGCCCGCCACCTGGCACACCTTCACGCAGGCGCGGTGCGACTGGCAGGCGGCCAGGTCGATCTGGTAATCCAGGCCAATGGCGTTTTCGGGACAGGCCGCCACGCAGGCGTTGCAGCGCGTGCACAGGTCCAGGTCGATGGGGTTGTCGGCCGCCCATTGCAGCTCAAACGCACCCAGCCAGCCGGTGAGGCCCGTGATGCGGCCACCCAGCACCGGATAGCGCCGCGCCTGCGCGCCACCGGCATTGCCAGGGCCTTGGGTGAACAGCGTCACATCCAGCACATCCGACACCAGGGCAGCCGCCTGCTCGGCCTGGTCGAGCGGTCCGATGATCAGCAAGCGGCCCGTGCTTTTGTAGGTGACCGTGGGTACGGGCGGAGGGTCGGGCAGCCGGGCGGCCGCCAGCAGCGCGGCGATCTTGGAGCTGGCCTTGGCGGCATCGCGGCTCCAGCCCCCGGTTTCGCGGATGTTCACAAACCGAATGGGCGACACCGCGCCCTCGGTCTGCTGGCCCAGGTCGCCAAACAGGCGCTGCTCCTGGGTGCAGGCCACCACCACGTCCTGCCCGGACTGGATGGCCGTTTGGAACGCCCCCGCGTCGCGCCGGCACAGGGTGGAGTGAAGGGTCAGGTCTTCATGCAGTGCCTCGCCCAGCGCCTTGGCGTTGAGGGGCATCGTCTGGTTGCAGTCGCAGATGAGCGTCGTGGTCATTGTGGGTATGGCTGGCTGGCGTGACCACCGCATCCTGGGCAGAGCGTGGGGCCACCTCAGGCTCGCTAGAGGGAACGCTAGGAACAGCGTTGCATACCCGGGACTGTGCCACGTCTGCGGGGCTTTGCGCCTCCGCATCATCCCGAGGCTGACTGTCCGGCGGGGATATTGCGGTCGCAGGGGCCGCGTCCGGCGCAGCATCACCTTGCAAACCCTGCGCAGCGGTCGCGGCCTTTTTCTCGTGGTCAAAAAAGCCCAGTGCATGCGCACTGGCCATCTTGCGCAGCATGCCTGCAGGCAGCGGGTCGGGCTGGGTGTAGTCGCCGATGTAGATGTCCAGGCCATCCATCACATTGAAGTGCGGGTCGGCAAACAGCTTTTTCATGGCCAGATTGCGCACCTCAGGCGACACGGCACGGGCCACAAACGGTTTGAAGTCGGACGCGGGCGTGAGCGCCTCAGCATCCGCCAACGTGGGCGGCGGTGGCACCTCCGGGGCAGGGACAGCAGGGGCTGCAGGCGCAACGGGCGCTGCCACAGCGGCCACCGGCTCGGGGGTTGCCACCTGGGGGGCAGGCGGCGGCGGGTCCTGCACGGGCTTGCCTGCCAGCACATCCTGCTTGCGCCGCGACCAGCGGCCGAGGAATCCGTCAGCCATGGTCGCCACCTCCTCGCGCGCCTCCCGCATGGCCACCGCCACCACCACCGCCACCGCCACCACGCGGCTTGTCGGTGGACACGGACGCGGGGTTGCCA
>NZ_QAIM01000399.1:20400-22777 GCF_003061035.1 Acidovorax sp. HMWF018 | reverse complement strand
CGCTGGTGGTGCAGGTGGGGTGGGGTGTCGGGCGCCAGGCCTGCGGCAAACTGGCCGGTGTCCGCGTCCAGCCCACTGGGCAGGTCCACGGCTAGCACGGGGGCCGGGCTGCGGTGCAGGGCTTGCAGGCAGGCTCTGAGCCTTGCGTCGGGCGCGCGTGCGGGGCTGTGGGGTGACGAAGAGACGCCAATGCCCAGTAGCGCATCAATGCACAGGTCGTTGCCCCCCAGATCGTCGGGGGCAGTGTCTGCCCAGGATACGCCCGCATCCCGTGCGCGCTGCCAGGAGGCCCTGGCATCCGCCGGTGCCGTATCGGGCTGGCCCAGCCAGGTCACGACCACTCTGCGGCCACTGCGCTGCAGGTGCATGGCAGCCGCCAACCCGTCACCCCCGTTGTTACCGGGGCCGCAGGCAATCCACACGGTGCGTGCGTGGGGTGCCAGCGACTGGGCCAGTTGGGCGATGGCCAGGCCGGCGCGCTGCATGAGCGTGTGCGGGGGCAGGGCGGCTGCCGCGGCTTTTTCCAGGCGGCGTGTGGCGGCCGCGTTGAACAGGGGATAAGGCTGGTGGGCGGTGATGCGGTGCATGGGCTGCAGGGGGCAAAGGCTGCTGCCAGCGGCAGCGCGCCTGCCATTGTGCGCCGATGCCCCGTGCGGGCAAAGCGCAGGCGGGCCTGTGAACAGGCTCTTAGAACCGCCGCATGCCCAGCCCGTCCAGCGACACCTCAGGTTCCCGCTGCGCGATCAGGTCGGCCAGTGCCCGCGCGCTGCCGCAGGCCAGGGCCCAGCCGCCAGCGCCATGGCCGGTGTTGAGCCACAGGCCCGGCACGCCGCTGGCGCCCACCACCGGGGCACCGTCGGGCAGCATGGTGCGGGCACCGCGCCAGATCTGCAGGTTGGATGAGAGCTGCGCGCCCCCGGGGAACCAGTCGTTCAGCGTGCGGTACAGGCGCTGCAGTGTGGGGGTGTGGTGCTCGGCATCGGCCCCGGCCAGTTCAGCGCCACCGGCAATGCGCACGCGCTGGCCCAGGCGGGTGATGGAGATTTGCTGGCCCGCATCCACCACGCTGGCGCGGGGGGCGTGGGTGGATTCGCGCAGTGGGGCGCTCACGGAGTAGCCGTACACAGCCGCCATGGGCAGCCCCAGGCCCAGTGCGGGCAGCAGCGTGGCCGATGCCACGCCGGCGCACAGCACCACGGCATCAAAGCGTCGCAGGTCCGTTTCGCCCTGCAGCACCACGCCCGTGGGGCTGGTGCCGACGCGGTCTACGCGGGTGTTGAACACAAACTGCACCCCCGCACCCTGGATGCCCTGGCGCAGCAACTGTGCAAACAGACGGCAGTTGCCGGCGCGTGCATCGGGCAGGTGGATCGCGCCGGCCAGCGGGGCTTCGGGCGAGAGGCCAGGCTCGATCTGGCGCGCCACATCGGCGTCGATCTCACGCAGGGCCACGCCGCTGTCGCGCAGCACTTGCAGCGCGGGTTGCAGGCGGGTGCGGTCTTCTTCGGTGCGCAGCAGCACCAGGCGGCCGTCGCTGGCTTCAAAGTCCAGCTCATGCTGGTTCGCAATGGCTTGTAGTCGAGCTTGGCTGTATTGCGCCAGGCGTTCGACCGCGGCGGCCGGGGCGCTGTGGCTGTGCGCCATGCTGCGCCAGCGACGCAGCCAGGCCCAGTTGGCGCGGGTCAGGCCGCCAGCCAGCCGCAGGGTGGCCTGTGTCCCCATCAGTCGCAGCGGCTGGCCGAAGCCCGGCAGCGCCCAGGGGCTGAGCAGGTGGGGCGCTAGCAGCCCGGCGGTGGCAAAGCTGGCCTCTTCGGCGGCCGCACTGCGTTGTTCAAACACCGTGACTTCGTGGCCGTCGCTGGCCAGTTCGTACGCGGTGGTGACGCCGACAATGCCGGCGCCCACGATAGCAATCTTCATGAATTTGGGTGTTTTTGGCTTGTAGCGCTAGTGAATCATGCGCTGGTAGCTATTATTTTTGTAGTGTTTGCTCGATCTGCAGGCTGATGTTGAGCACCGTGTCATCCCTGAGCGCCCCGTGCCAGACCATCAGCCCGACCGGGAGTTCCCCTTGCACGTGGCAGGGGAGCGACAGCGCACAGCCGTCCAGCAGATTGACCACACTGGTGTTGCGCAGCAGCAGGTTGTTGACGCGGAAGAACTCGGCATCGCGGGCGGCGTCCCGGGCCTTGTCCGCACCATCTGCAGGAGCGACATCGGACAGCAGTGGCGCCAGGATGGGCACGGTGGGGGACAGCAGGGCGTCGTACGGCTCCATGTCGGCGATCATGCGTGCAATCCATTGCTGGCGCGCCTGCAGCAGGTCGATGTATTCCCAGGCCATCAGCGTGGCCCCTTTTTCGATGCGCATGCGCAC